>CAZZWY010000395.1:0-4542 GCA_964657785.1 uncultured Acetobacteraceae bacterium | reverse complement strand
CACCCGAAGGCAGGCACTCGATCAACCGACCCGCTTCAAGCCGACGCGCTTCGGCCGCCTGTTCCGGGTTTGCCGCTTCCGGGCCTGAACCCGAAGTAGTTCAGTCCGCCCAGTGGATCCACCCGCCCCACCACGTCACCAGCACGACCACCCCGAACGCGATCCGATACCAGGCGAAGGGCACGAAGCTGTGCGATGCGATGTAGCGCAGCAGCCAGCGCACGACGATCCAGGCGACCAGAAACGACACGACCGTGCCGACGATCAATACCGGCGCATCGGCCGCAGACAGCGAATTGCGCTCTTTCCACAGGCTGTAGACGCTTGCGCCGATCAAGGTCGGGATCGCGAGAAAGAAGCTGAAGTCGGTGGCCGCCTTGCGGGAGAGGCCGAACAGCATCCCGCCGATGATGGTCGCGCCGGAACGGCTGGTGCCGGGCACGAGCGCCAGGCTCTGCGCGAAGCCGACCTTCAGCGCATCAAGCGGCCGCAATTCGTCGACCGTTCGGATGCGCACCGCACTCGCTGGCCGGCGTTCGGCCCAGAGGATCACGAACGCACCGAGGATGAAGGTCGTCGCGACGACCGCCGGCGTGAAGAGATGCGCCTTGATCGCCTTGTTGAAGAGCACGCCGAGGATCGCCGCCGGTAGAAAGCCGATCAGCACGTTCGTCAGGAAACGGCGCTGGCGCGGGTCGCCGCTCGCGAAGCCGGCGAGCGCCTCGCGCACCCGCTGCCAGTAGACGATGATCACCGCGACGATCGCGCCCGCCTGGATCACGATGTCGAAGAGCTTCGCGGACTTGACCGTCTCCTCGCTAAAACCGATCAGCGAACCGGCGAGGATGAGGTGGCCGGTGCTCGACACCGGCAGGAATTCGGTCAGCCCCTCGACGATTCCCATGATCGTGGCTTTGACGAGAAGAATGAGGTCCAACGGCGCGCTCCCCTGAATTGACAAGCGCCGGATCGTAGCCGCACGCGCCGCGCCGCAGGCCGGGCGATGTGGGTCCGCTGCCCGGCGAAATAGAATCACCGACGACTCCCGACGACTCCCGCCGCCGCCGGCCCAGACCATGAACATCGAACAAGCCCGTTTCAACATGATCGAGCAGCAGATCCGCCCCTGGGACGTGCTGAACACGGGCGTGCTGGAGCTGCTGGCGATCGTCAGGCGCGAGGATTTCGTCCCGCCGGAGTTGAAGGCGCTCGCCTTCATGGACACCGAAGTGCCGCTCGCCGCCGGCCAGTGCATGCTGGCGCCGAAGGTCGAGGCGCGCCTGCTGCAGGAGCTTGACGTGCGCAAGCACGAACGCGTGCTCGAGATCGGGGCCGGCTCCGGGTACATGGCGGCGCTGCTCGCACACAAGGCGCAGCACGTGACGACGCTCGAGATCGTCCCCGAGCTCGCCGGCTTCGCCGCAATGAACCTGAAGCGCGCCGACGTGATGAACGCGACCGTGCGCGAAGCCGACGGGGCGCGCGGCTTCGCCGCCGACGCGCCGTTCGACGCGATCGTGCTCTCCGGCTCGGTCTCCGAAGTGCCCAGCGCCCTCATCGCTCAGTTGAAGCCGGGCGGGCGCCTCGCCGCGATCGTCGGCCAGGAGCCGGTGATGCGCGCGGTGCTGATCCGGCGCGGAGCCGGCGAAGGCAGCGAGCGGATCGTCCTCTTCGACACCGTCGCCCAGCGCCTGCAGGGCTTCGGCGAGCCTTCGCGCTTCCATTTCTGACTGGTTGCGGCCCGCCGCATCCGAGCATGCCGTGAAGCAACTCACCGGCCCCGAACTGCTGGCGATGGCCGCGCGCCCCGACGCGCCCCGGCCGCTGCTGCTCGACGTGCGCGAACCGTGGGAATTCGCGCTCGCGTCGATCGTCGTCGACGACCTCACGACCTTGCACCTGCCGATGAACGAGATTCCGGCGCGCCTCGGCACGCTAGACCCGCAGCAGCCGGTGGTCTGCATCTGCCACCACGGCGTGCGCAGCGCTCATGTCGCCGCCTTCCTCGAACGTGAGGGGTTCGAGGCAGTATGGAACCTGGCGGGGGGGATCGATGCATGGTCGGCGCAGGTCGACGCCGCGGTGCCGCGCTATTGACGGCGGCCACGGCTCGATGAGCACGCCGCCCGTCGGGTCGACCGCACGCCGCGAACGCTGGCGTGCGAGCGGCCTCGGCGCGGCCCTGGCGTTGTTCGCGGCAGCTCCGCTCCACGCGCAAAGCCTCTCCGAACTCTACGACGCCGCCCGCGGCTACGACGCGACCTTTCTTTCCGCCCGCGCCTTGCTCGATTCGGCCCGCTACCGGGTCGCGCAGGCGCGCGGCGCGAACCTGCCGACGCTCGGTCTGCAGCTGTCCACCGGGCGCTCGCTGAGCGCGACGCCGAACCAGACGACGCTCTCGAGCGCGAGCAACCAGGCCACCGCGAACCTCTCGGGCTCGCAGCCGATCTACAACCGCACCAACGACCTCCTGATCGCGCAGGCCGAAAAATCCGCCGCCGCCTCGGCCGCCGATTTCGACGTCGCCGAGCAGGACCTGATCCTGCGCCTCTCGCAGGCGTATTTCGACGTGCTCGCCGCCCGCGACACGCTCGCGACCTCGCAGGGCAGCCTGACCGCCATCGCCGAGCAGGTGGCGTCGGCGAAGCGCAACTTCGAGGTCGGCACCGCCACCATCACCGACACGCGCGAAGCCCAGGCGCGCTACGACCTCGCCCGGTCGACGCTGATCCAGTCCGAGAACAGCCTCGTCACGACCCGCATCGCGCTCGACACGCTGGTCGGCCGCAGCAACGTCGAGCCGTGGCCGCTCGCCGTGCCGCTGGCGCTGCCGCCGCTCGATCCGGCGACCGTCGAAGGCTGGGTCGCCCGGGCCGATATCGAGCACCCGCTGGTGCGGCGCGCGCAGCTCACGCTCGACATCGCCCGGCTCGAGACCGACAAGGCCAACGCCGGCCACCTGCCGACGGCCGCGCTGACCGCCGGCTACGGCCGCGGCTACCAATCGGCGACGGGCGCGTTCTCGCAGCCCGGGGTGCCCGACGGCCTCGGCTACGCGCAGCGCGGCCCGAGCACGTCGAGCAGCATCGGTGTCACGGTCAATATCCCGCTCTTCTCGGGGTTCCAGGTGCAGAACCGGGTGCGCGAAACGCTGGTGCTCGAGGAGAAGTCGTTCGACGACCTGCAGGCGCAACGCCGCTCGGTCGCGCAGGCGACACGCACCGCCTTCTACGGCGTGCGTTCCGGGGCAGCGCAGGTGAGCGCGCTGGAGGCCGCCGAATCGTCGAGCCAGCTCGCGCTGGAGGCGACCCAGCTCGGCTACACGGTCGGCGTGCGCGTCAACCTCGACGTGCTCAACGCCCAGTCGCAGCTCTACACGACGGCGGCTCAGCTCGCCCGGGCGCGCTACGACGTCCTGGTGGCGGGCCTGCGCCTGAAGCAGGCGGCAGGCCGGGTGACCGCGGACGACGTCGCGGCCGTGAACCGGCTGCTCAAGCCGTAGCGCCGCACGAGGCGCCGGCCCGGCCGCTGCCGCCGCGCACCGATCAACGCGCCGGCAGCACCTCCACGATGCGACGCGCCATCCGCGCGGCGGCGCCGCGGTGCAGGCCGGTGAAGCGAAGCGCCGCGTCGCGGGCCGCCTGCCGGCGCGCGTCGTCGAGCAGCAGCCCGAGCACGGTGGTCACGCCGACCTCCATGTCGGGCACGCGCCAGGACGCGCCGGCAGCGAGCGAGCCGTCGGCGGCATCGGCGAAGTTGAAGGTGTGCGGCCCCATCACGACCGGGCAGCCGCACGCCGCGGCTTCGATCAGGTTCTGCCCGCCGAACGGCGCGAAGCTGCCGCCGAGCAGCGCCACGTCCGCCAGGCCGTAGTAGAGCGGCATTTCGCGCATCGAGTCGCCGAGCCAGACGTCGGCCTCGAACGCCGAAGCCGGCGGCGCCTCGCGCCAGCTGCTGCGGCGCACGTGGCTGAAGCCGGCGACGTGGTCGAAGCGCTGCGGGTGGCGCGGCACGATCACGAGCAACGGCCGCGGTGCCGGCAGCTGCGACCAGGCCGCGAGCAGCATCGTCTCCTCGCCGTCGCGGGTCACGGCGCCGAGCACCACCTGGCGCGTCGAGAGCGCCCGCCAGGCGCGGCCGCGCTCGATCAGCGCCGGATCCGGCGCGACGTCGAACTTCAGGTTGCCGTCGACCTCGACCTGCACCGCCCCGGCCGCGCGCATGCGGTCGGCGTCGGACTCGGTCTGCGCCAGCACCCGCGCCAGCGTGCCCGCGACCGGCCGCAGCACCGACGCGAACCGCGCGCCGCGCTGCCGGCTCCGCTCGCTCAGGCGCGCGTTGGCGAGCACCATCGGCAGCCCGCGCCGGGCCGCGGCCAGCAGCAGGTTGGGCCAGACCTCGGTCTCCATCAGGACGCCGACGGACGGACGGAAATGGGCGAGGAAGCGCCGCGTCGCTCCCGGCGTGTCGAACGGCAGCCAGACCTGTCGCTCGCCTTCGCGCAGCAGCTCCGCGCCGGCGTCGCGGCCGGTCGCGGTGCCG
>CAZZWY010000394.1:0-4543 GCA_964657785.1 uncultured Acetobacteraceae bacterium | reverse complement strand
GCGCCGCAGCAGGTCCTCGATCAGCGTCGCCAGCAGCGGCGCGCCGCGCGTGCCGGCCGGCAGCAGGCGGGCGGGGCCGTCGAGCAGATGGGCGACGTTCTCGGTCGCGACCGGGCCGACGATGCCGATATGGAGCGCCGACTCACGCATCGACGCCACCCTCGGCGAATCCATCGGGGAAGAGCTGCTCCTGGATTGCGGTGACGATGTCGGCGTAGACGCGGGTGGCGTTGAAGCGCTCGCGGGCATGCGCCGCGGCCTGCTCGCCGATGTCGATCAGCTGCTCGCGGGGCAGGCTGAGCAGCATGTCGGCGACATCGAGCGCCTCGGCCGGGCTGTGGGCGAAATAGATGCCGCGTGCGCCGGGGAACAGGTGCTCGTAGCCCGGCTGGTGGTTGGTGACGTGCGGCACCCCGGAGACGAGGCTGATCGGCAGGCGGTCGGAGAAGTAATAGGGGATGTCGTCGAACTGGCTCCAGTTGACCGAGATCCAGGCCGAGCGGAGCGCCTTCTCCTGGGCGTCGAAGGGCAGCGGGCCGCGGCAGAAGGGCTCGTTCTGCCAGCCCCGGCCGCTGCCGAACACGGCGTAGCGGTCGCCGTAGGCGGCATGAAAGCGCCGAGCGAGTTGCTGGCGCTGGCGCCCGCCCGGCATGAAGAGGAAGGGGACGCGCTTCAGGCAAGTGAGGTTGGCGATCGTCACCGCGTCGAGCGCGCGCGTCGAAGGGGCCGCCCAGGGCTTGCCGAAGCGTTCGTCGTCGAACGACTCGGGGGCGAAGAGGATGCGCTTCGCGCCGGCGCGGCGCAGCCCGTCGCTGAAGTAGCCGAGGCCCTTGACGACTGCCATGTCGCTGGCCGCGACCGCGATCTTCATCGTCGCGTCGATCGGCTTGATGTACCGGCCGTAGGGGTCGGGGTCGTGCCAGACGAATTTCGGCCGCGACGCCACCGCCTTCATCCCGCGCAGGTAGGCGGCGTCGACCGGATAGCTGCCGTTCAGGTGCTGGAAGAAGATGACGTCGGGCTGGAACGACTCGATCGCCGCGTGCAGGTCCTGCAGCGCCCGCGTGTGGTCGCCGATGCGTTCGCGCTCGATCAGGTAGGAGTAGGCCGTGTAGGCGCTCAGCACGCCGCGCTGGTGGAGCCGGCTGAAGGCCTTGCGCGGGCCGATCTGGTCGCCCTCGGTGTGCTCGTTGGGCACATAGAAGAAGCGCAGCGGCCTCATGGATGCGACGCCCGCATCGTCAGCGCCCGCAATGCCCGCGCATGCCAGGCCCGGACGCTTTCGAAACGCTGCAGCGGGGCATAGGCCGGTGCCGCGCGGACGAGAACGACCAGCACGACCGCGCACACGCCCCCGCCCGCGACGGCCTCGCCGATCACCCGGGCGACGAGCGGCGCACCGGCCTGTGCGGCGACCACGGCGCCGGCATGCACGGCGGCGAAGACCAGCGCGCCTTCGGCGACGAAAAGCGCGATCAGCCGCCCGCAGCGCGCCGGCGCGATCCGCAGCGTGCGGCAGACGATCAACAGGCCGCCGCCGAGCCGCAGCACTTCGGCGACGACCACCGCCGCCGCGACGCCCGCCAGGCCCGCGTGCGCCAGCGCCGCCACGAGGGCGACCTTGACGGCCAGCGCCCCGGCCTGCAGGCGCAGCTTCGGGGCGAGCGCGCCCAGGCTGTCGAGCGTGATGCCGCAGACGACGTAGAGAAACGTCGGCGGCGTGGCGAACGCGACGATGGCGACGACGAGGGCGGCATCCGGCCATTTCGGGCCGAGCAGCAAGGCGACGACATCGGGCGCGGCGGCCGCGATGCCGCAGGCGAGCGCGGTGCTCAGCAGGCCGACCGACAGCAGCAGCATCTCGAAGCCGTCGGCCAGGCGCGAGCGGTCGTGCTGCAGACTCGAGAAGGCCGGGAACAGCACCTTGTTGAGCGCGTTGACCGCCTGCTCGACCGGCAGGTTCGTCAGGTTGGCGGCGCGGTTGAAGACACCGAGTTCGGCCGCTCCGAGGCGCCGGCCGATCAGCAGCGACTCGACGCTGCCGAACAGGAATTCGAGAAAGCCGATCAGCGAATAGGTGCCGCCGAAGGCCAGGAAATGCCCGAACGACGCCTGCCGAAGCGGCCAGGCCAGGCCGAACGGCACGGCGGCGAAGGCAAGGCCGAGCGTCAGCGCCTGTTGCGCGATCGTGGCCGCGAGCAGGCTCCACACGCCGAGGCCGGCGAACGCGCAGCCGATGCCGACCGCGCCGTAGCCGAGCACGAAGCTCGCCACCTCGATCGCGGAGATGCGCTTGAAGCGGCCCTGCCGACGCAGCAGCGCGATCGGCAGGCTGCCGACCGGCCCGAGCACCAGGCAGATGCCGTAGACGGCCAACAGCGCCGGCAGTCCGGGCGCCTCGAACCACGCCGCACCGAGCCCGGCTGCCAGCAGGGTGGCGAGGTAGAAGGACGTGCCGAGGCCGATCGACATGACGAGTGCCGCCGTCCGGTCCTGCGCCGACAGCACCGGCCGCTGGATCAGCGCCTGGGCGAAGCCGAAGTGGGCGAAAAAGCCGGTGAAGCGAAGCACCAGCCCGGCCATCGCGACGAGGCCGAATGCGGCGGGCTCGAGCAGCCGGGCCAGCGCCGCCAGGAAGGCGAACTGCGCCAGCGCATTCACGAGCGTGGCCAGCGATGACCAGCCGAGGCCACGCGCGAGCTGGGGGGCGCTGAGGCCTGCCCGGGGCGGGGGTGCGGCCGCCATCACGCGGCGCCGACGAGCCGGCGCCGGAAGTCGGGCGTGACGGCCGCGAAAAGGTCGTGCAGGAACCGGTCCTGCATGCGCCAGGAAAACGTCGCGTCGTCGTCGATCGAGGAGACGCGAACCAGCATGCCGTCGGGCACGCGGCCGGTCAGGCCGTATTTGAGCAGCGCGATGCGGTGGCCGTAGCCGAACGAAGCCACGCTGCGGCCGATCACCAGCCAGTAGGAGATCGGCTCGTTGCGGGCACCATGGCCGGCGACGAGGCGCCGGACCGGCAGGCTCGCGCCGGCGACGGGCAAGTCGACGACGCGGGTGTCGCTGCGCAGCTCGAAGCCCTGCGCGGGGTAGCAGATCTCGGGGCGGTGGATGTCCATGCCCTGGTTGCGCCGGCCGCCGTAGGCCGCCGAGAGCATCACCCGGTAGCCGCGGTCGTCGACGTAGGTGCGGGCGAGGACCTGGTCGTAGGTTTCCTCGATGGCCTTTTGCGTCTCGGCGTTGGGCAGCACCGGGACCACGGTCGGGTCGGTCGTCCAGCCGGCGAACGTCTCCGGGAACATCGCTTCGAGCCTCGTGTCGGCGAGGCCGAGCTCGCCGGCGCTGCGGCGCGGCACCATCGCGGCGGCGGCGACGCCCGAGCCGCAGGCGGCCGCGAGCACCCCGAGCGCCTTGCGCCGATCGGCCCTCATCGGGCGCCCCGGGCCGCGACCGGGCCGGCGGCGATCCGGTTGCGAAAGAAGACGCCGAGCAGCCAGTCGGCGAGGAAGAGCAGCACCAGCGCGACGATGAAGAGGATCAGGCCGGCGAAGCCGTGCAGGAAGCCCCGCCCCGCCGCGTCGCCGAGGTGGTAGGTGACGAGCACGAGCACCACCACCCGGATCACATTGGCCGCGAGCGAGATCGGGATCACCAGCAGCGACAGCAGCACGTTGCGCACCACCGACTCGTGGCGCACGAGGTTGAGGTAGAGCAGGCCGAGCGCCTCGAGCGAGAACATCGAGGTCAGGCCCGCACAGGCATCGGCGACCAGCACCATGTAGGGCCCGACCGTGAGGATCACGCCCGACCGGCTGACCGGGTAGCCGAACCCGAACAGGATCTCCGAGGCGACGTACGACACGCCGGACTTGAGCGGCGCGGTGAGCAGCGACACCAGCGGGCCGGGGAGCGGCACGACGAAGACGAGGAAGAAGAGCGGCAGCGCCGCGGCGCGCACTGCGCCGGCGCCCTTGAAGAGCAGCAGCAGCCCGGCGAGGACGACGATCAGCGAGCCGACCTCGAAGAGCCAGACCGACTGCGAGCGCCCGACGACGTAGAGCAGCATGCCGACGGCCAGCGTCGCGCTGCCGGCGGCCTTCGCGGCCGGCGTGGGTGCGCGGGCGATGGCGTCGCGCCGCTGATGGAGGAGCCAGAACGCCGCGAGCAGCATCAGCGGCCCCTGGCTCTGGTCGCTGTTGCGCCAGACGGTGCGGGCGAGGTCGAGGCAGGTCGGCAGGTACATCACGGCGACGGCGGCGACGCCGATCGCGAACGCGACCGGGTCGGCGCCGGCCGGCCGCAGGCTCGCCCACCGGCGGCGCGGGGCCGCGTCGGTGCTGCGCTCCGCCGAGAGTGCCGTCGTCGTCGTGCTGCACGACCGGGCGGACGCGTGGGCGCTGGCCGACCGGCTCGTCGTGCTCGTCGACGGGCGGATCGCTGCGGACGGCGCGCCCCAGGCCGTCCTCGACGCGCCGCCGTCGATCGAGGTCGCGCAGCTGCTGGGCTACGACGGCGAGCTCTCGACCCCGGGCGGGAAGCTTCT
>CAZZWY010000393.1:0-4549 GCA_964657785.1 uncultured Acetobacteraceae bacterium | reverse complement strand
CTCGAACTCGACCATCACCGCGTCGAGCGCACCCTTGGCGGCCTCGCGCGTCTCGGCGACGACCGCGACCACCGCCTCGCCGACGAAGCGGACGCGCCCGACCGCCAACGGCGGGCGCTGGGCCGAGGCGCCGGGTGAGCCGTCGGCGCGGGTGAAGCCGGGCCCCGGCATCGGCTTGACGCCGGCCGCATCCAGCGCCGCGCCGGTGTAGACCGCGATCACGCCGTCCATCGCCTCGGCAGCCGAGGTATCGATCGACGTGATCTCCGCATGCGCGTAGGGCGAGCGCAGGAACGCGACGAAGGTGTCGCCCCCGACCGCGACGTTGTCGGTGAACTTGCCCTGGCCGCGCAGCAACGCCTGGTCTTCGACGCGCTTGACTGCCTGCCCGCTGCCGAATCGGCCGGCCTGGACAGCAGCCGGTGCCTCCATTGTCGTCGTGCTCATCCTGGAATCCTTGGTCTGGCTGTTGGGGTCGAATCGCATCGTAGCGTCGATGGACCGGGCGTGCAAAAAGGCGACGCGGCGGCGGCGGTATCGAGGGGTCTCACAGAAACTTCGCGATCAACATCGCGAGGAAGCCCAGCACCAGGCTGCTCGTGATCGGGATCGACCACTCCCGCCCGAACAGCCGGAAGCGGAAATCGCCCGGCAGCCGGCCGAGCCCGAGCTTCTCGAGCCAGCCGCGCAGGCCGCTGAAGAGCAGCAGCGCGATGAAGACGACGATGAGCCATCGGATCACGATGGCGTACCCGAATCCAGCCATCGGATCACGACGGCGTGCCCGAGTCAAGCCATCGGATCACAGCGTGCGCGTCCGGTCGCCGCGCTGGAAGCCGAGCGGATCGGCGACGAACCCCGGATCGCAGCGCTTCGCAAAGCCGATCACCTTGAAGAGCTCGCCCATCTCGTGCTCGGTGAGCAGCATCTGCGCGTTGCCGCGGGTGCGCAGGTCGGCATCTTCGAGCAGATCGAGCAGCCCGCAGTTCATCAGGAAGTGTGCCTGTGTGGTGTAGCCGAGGACGTCGAGCCCGGCGTCCTGACCGGCGAGCGCGATGCCGGTGAAGTCGACGTGCGCCGTGATGTCCTTCTCGCCGACGTCGGCGAGCGGATCGCCATCGGCGCGGTGCGCCCGGTGGCACATCAGCGTGCCGCCGGTGCGCTGCGGATGGTAGTACTCGGCACGCGGGAAACCGTAGTCGAGGAAGTAGGCCGCGCCGCGCGTCAGGCGCTCGGCGAGCGTCGCGATGAAGGCCTCGGCCTGCGGATGCAGCTCGATCACGCTGCCGGGCACGAACGGCGCGTCGACCGGCGGTCGCCGCGCGGTCGGTCGATCGGCCCAGGCGAAGGCGCTCTCCCCGGCATCGACCACGCCGCGCTCCCGCCACGACCCCTCGTCGAAGCACAGCAGGGTGACCGGCATCGCGTCGAGCACCTCGTTGCCGACGACGACGCCGTGCATCTCGAGCGGCAGCGCGTCCACCCATCGCACCCGCGCCCCGAACGGCGCGAGCCGGGCCTGCTGCCGCTCCCGCAACCGGGCCGAGAGCTCGACGATCGTGTAGCAGCCGACCGTGTCGCCGAGGGTCTCGAGGAGGTGCGCCGCGAGGGCGCCCGAACCGGCGCCGAATTCCCAGATCGCGTCGCTCGCGCACGCGCCGAGCGCCTGTGCCACGGGGCGCGCGAGCGCCCGGCCGAACGCCGCCGAGAGCTCCGGCGCAGTGACGAAATCGCTGCCGGACGCCGGCATCTTGCCGAACTTCGGCGCCGCACCGGCGTAGTAGCCGAGGCCGGGGGCATAGAGCGCGAGCGCCATGAAGCGGTCGAACGGCAGCCAGCCGCCGGCCGCGGCAATGGCCGTGCGGATCGAGCGCCGCAGTTCGGCCGATACACTGCCCGGGGCGGTGCGCGGCGGGTCGTCGGTGGGCACGTCGTCTCGCATCCCGCGGATTGTAGGAACCATGTCGACCTTTGCGTCCACCCCCGCCCCGAGCCTGCAAGCGCAGGCAGAGCCACAAGCGCCGGCCCGGCCGGTCGCCCTCGTGACGGGCGCGGCGCGGCGGCTCGGCCGGGCGATGGCGATCGATCTGGCGGCGCACGGCTTCGATGTCGCCGTGCACTTCCGGTTCTCGAGTGCCGACGCGGCCGCGACCGTCGCCGAGTTGCGCGCCGCGGGCGCCGGCGCCGACGCCTTCCAGGCCGATCTCGCGGACGAAGCCGCCTGCCGCGCCCTGCTGCCGGCGGTGGTCGCGCGCTTCGGGCGGATCGACGCCGTCGTCAACAACGCGTCGAGCTTTGCCTACGACGACGCCGCGAGCTTCGGCGTTGCCTCGATGGAGACGCACTGGCGCGCCAACACCGCGCCGGCCGTGATCCTGGCCCAGGCGCTGCACGCGCATCTCGAATCCGAGCCGGCGGGCGGCGTGCCCGGCTGCGTCGTCAACCTGCTCGACCAGAAGCTCTGGAATCCGAACCCCGACTACTTCTCCTACACGCTCTCCAAAGCCGCCCTGCAGGCCGCGACGGTGATGCTCGCCCAGGCCCTCGCGCCGCGGGTGCGCGTCTGCGGCGTCGCGCCCGGCGTGACGCTGGCCTCCGGCCCGATGAACCCGGCGGAATTCACCGCCGCGCACCGCCTGACGCCGCTCGAGCGCTCATCGACCCCCGAGGACATCGCGCGTGCGGTGCGCTTTCTGATCGAGTCGCCCGCGATCACCGGCACGACGCTGCTCGTCGACGGCGGTCAACACCTCGTCGGCCAGCCGCGCGACGTGCTTTTTCTCGCTCGACAAGGATGACGCCCACCATGCAGAGCCTCCTCGGCCACCCGCGCCTCGCCGACTGCCGGCGCCTTTTCCTGCGCAACTACGAAGTCCGCATCCGCATCGGCGTGCACGCGTTCGAGAAGACCGGCGAGCAGCGCGTGCGCTTCAACGTCGACCTCTACATTCCGCTGGCGCTCTCCACGCCCCACGCCGACCAGCTCGACGAGGTGGTCGACTACGACTTCATCCGCCGCAGCATCGAGGGCCGGGGCGCGCGCGGCCATGTGCAGCTTCAGGAGACGCTCTGCGACGACGTGCTCGGGCTGATGCTCGCGCACCCGTCGGTCCGGGCGGCGCGGGTCTCGACCGAGAAACCCGATGTGTACCCGGACTGCGAATCGGTCGGCTGCGAAGTGTTCGGCATGAAGGAGGCGGCGTGATGGTCGGGGATGAAGGAGGCGGCGCGATGGACGCGTTGGCGCAACGGCCGTCGCAAGAGAGTTCGCAAGGCACACCGAAAGGCGCGAAGCGCTCGGTCGAGTTGACCAAGCTCTCCAAGCGCCTGCACCGGCTGGTCGGGCGCGCGATCGTCGACTTCAACATGATCGAGGACGGCGACAAGGTCATGGTGTGCGTGTCGGGCGGGAAGGACAGCTACGGCCTGCTCGACGTGCTGCTCTCGCTGCGCGAGCGGGCGCCGATCCGTTTCGACCTCGTCGCCGTGAACCTGGACCAGAAGCAGCCCGGCTTTCCCGAACACGTGCTGCCCGAGTACCTGCGCAGCCGCGGCGTGCCGTTCCACATCGAAGCGCAGGACACCTACTCGATCGTCAAGCGCGTCATTCCGGAAGGCAAGACGACCTGCGGTCTGTGTTCGCGGCTGCGCCGAGGAATTCTTTACCGTGTGGCGAGCGAACTGGGCGCGACCAAGATCGCCCTCGGCCACCACCGGGACGACATCCTGCAGACGCTCTTCATGAACATGTTCTTCGGCGGCCGCATGAAAGGCATGCCGGCGAAGCTGGCGAGCGACGACGGCCGGCACGTCGTGATCCGACCGCTCGCCTACGTCGCCGAGCCCGACCTCGAACGCTGGGCGGCGCACCGCGCCTTCCCGATCATCCCGTGCACGCTCTGCGGCAGCCAGCCGGACCTGCAGCGCGCGCAGACCCGCCGCATGCTCGCCGACTGGGAGCGGGCCCACCCCGGCCGCAGCGACAATCTTTTCAACGCGATGATGAACATCGTGCCGTCGCACCTGATGGACAGGAACCTCTACCCGTTCGCGACGCTCCAAGCGGGCGGCAACGCCGATCCGGCCGGTGACCGCGCCTTCGACGACGAGGGCTGCGTGCCGCCGGCCGCGAGCGTGATCGGCCTTCGACTCGAGTAAGAACCTGGAGGGGATTCGCATGCTCAGACTCATCGCCGTGCTCGGCGCCGCGCTCGTCGTCGGTGGCTGTGCCAGCTTCAACCGGCTCGACAGCGACGTCTCGACCTACGGCGCCTGGCCGCCCGAGCGCAAGCCCGCGACCTATGTGTTCGAGCGGCTGCCGTCGCAGCAGGCCGAGCCGCAGAAACAGCAGCAACAACAGGTGCTGGAAGATTCGGCGCGCGCTGCCCTGCAGGGTGCCGGCTTCACGGCGAGCGACGACGCGAACGGCGCCGAATACTTGATGCAGGTCGGCGCGCGCGTCTTCAGCGACGACCCCTGGATCTACAACGACCCGCTGTTCTGGCGCGGCCCCTGGGGCTGGCGGACGGGTTTCCACGGTCGGGGCTAC
>CAZZWY010000392.1:0-4556 GCA_964657785.1 uncultured Acetobacteraceae bacterium | reverse complement strand
TGCCGGCGTTGAAGAGCGTCGGCGTCGAGCTCATGAAGTCGAAGCTCGACAGCACCTCGTAGAACTGGATCGCGCGCGCCTCGCGGTCGATCTCGTTCAGCGCCAGGCCCATCGCGACGCGCATGTAGAAGGCCTGCGGCAACTCGATGCGGGCTTCGTCGATGTGCAGGAAATAGCGGTCGTAGAGGGTCTGCAGGCCGAGGTAGTCGAACTGCAGATCGCGCTCGGGCGCGAGCGCGGCGCCGAGGCGTGCCAGGTCGAACTGGAGCAGCTTCTCGTCGAGCAGCTCGGCGGCGATCCCCTTCTTGATGAAGCCGGGGAAGTAGTCGGCGTAGCGCGTGTCCATCTCGGCGTGCAGCACCTCTTCGCCGAGGATCTCGCGGCGGATCGTGTGCAGCAGCAGGCGCGCGGTGGCGCGGCTGTAGCCGGGGTCCTTCTCGATCAGCGTTCGGGCCGCCAGCACCTGCGCCTTGTGGACTTCGTCGATCGGCACGCCGTCGTAGAGATTGCGCCTCGTCTCGGCGAGAATCGGCTCCGGGCGAACATCGTCGCCGAGCCCCGCGCAGGCCGATTCGATCACGGTCTTGAGCCGGGCGAGGTCGAGCGGGACGCGCACGCCCCGGTCGAGCACGTTGAGCACCGGCTCGGCAGCGGCCACCGCGGCGCCCTGCTTGCTGCGCTCCTGCGCACGCCGCTCGCGATAGAGCACGTAGGCCCGCGCGACCTCGTGGTGGCCGCCACGCATCAAGCCGAGCTCGACCTGGTCCTGCACGTCCTCGATGTGGAAGGTGCCGCCGCCCGGGCGCGAGCGCAGCAGCGCGCGCACGACCGACTCGGTCAGGCCGTCGACCGTCTCGCGAACGCTCGCCGACGCCGCGCCCTGCGTGCCGTGCACCGCGAGGAACGCCTTCATCAGCGCGACCGCGATCTTGTTCGGCTCGAAGGCGACGACCGCGCCGTTGCGGCGGATGGTGTGATACGCCTGGTACACGGAAGCCGCCGCCGGCGGGGCAGTGACAGCGGCGCCGCGTACTGCGGGGGTCGCGGGGACGATGGGAGCGGAAATTTGCATTGCGTGAGCCTCTGGTCTGGGGAGGGAGATGAACGCTTGCGATCACCCCCGAAATAGAGCCGGAAATGCGCGACGAAGCAGGGGCGCGCCTGTGCCCCCTGCGCAGGCGGGTAACGCTACCTATAGCGTTCCGGCGCATGTCGAACACTATCCGTAGTGTACTGCTACCGGCCGATTTGGCGAATACCGGCGCGTCGACGGACTTGTGGCGATGCGCTTGGAACGGCCTCTTCGTCGGGCGCGCCGGGCGCTCCCGCGCGCGTGCCGACGGGCCGCAAAGACGGTCTGGCGCTTCCTGCCGCCGCCAGGCCCGCGCCCCGCTTGGCTTTGCGCCGGTTTTGCGCCGCCGGCCCGCATGCCGACTCGACTGGGGCCTTGGCCGGTTCGCGCGACCGGCTCAAGCAGGCCCCACCGTCCCTTCGGGAAAATACCGAGCCGGCCAGCCGAGCATCGACGCGAGCCGGGGCCAGTCGAAGCCCGCGCCCGGATCGAACTTGCGCCCCTCGGCCACGTGCTCATGGCCGGCCACGCCGGTCAGCGGATAGCGGTGGCGCAGGTCACCGAGCAGGCTCGCCAGCGCCGCGTATTGCAGCGGCTCGAAGGGCGTGCCCTCGAGTCCTTCGAGCTCGATGCCGATCGAGAAATCGTTGCAGTCGGCGTGGCCCTGCCAGACCGACGCGCCGGCGTGCCAGGCCCGGTCGTCGCACGAGACGAACTGCACCAGTTCGCCGTCGCGCCGGACCATGAAGTGCGCCGACACGCGCAACCCGCGGATCTGCCCGTAGTAGGGATGCGCGTTCCAGTCGAGCCGGTTCGTGAAGAGGCGCTCGACGCCGTCGCCACCGTAGTCGCCGGGGGGCAGGCTGATCGAATGGATCAGCGCCAGCTCGACCGGCATGCCGAGCGGCCGGGCCCCGAAATTCGGCGAATCGCAGCGCCGTGCCGCCGCCAGCCAGCCGCCCGACCAGCCGGCGCCGCCCACCACCTCCGCGTTGCCGGGCGCGCGTGCGCTCACTCGCGCTCGCCGCCCGGGGCGTCCCCCGCGACGCCGACGCCGAGCCGGGCCATCCGGTAGCGCATCTGGCGCAGCGAGAGACCCAGGCTCGCGCCTGCCGCGGTGCGGTTGTAGCGATAACGTTCGAGCGCCCGTTCGAGAATGTCGCGTTCGATCGCATCGAGGTGGCGCGCGAGATCGGTGGGCAACGGCGCCTGGGCGGCAACCGCGCCGGCCAGCTCGCGGGGACCGGCGGGCGACGCGAGATGCGCGGGCTCATCCGGCGCCAGCGGCGAGGGGGCCGTCGCCGGCGACGTGGCCTCGGGATCGATGAAGGCCCATTCGGGCAACCCGAGGTCGAGCAGGTCGATCACTTCGCCCCCCGAGAGCGCCACCGCGCGGTGCAGCAGGTTCTCGAGCTCACGCACGTTGCCGGGAAACGGATAGCGCGCGAGGTGGGCGAGCGCCTGCTCGGTCAACAGCGGCGGGGTCGAGACGCCGGCGTCGCGCGAGATCCGCTCGAGCACCCGGCCGGCGATCGCGCCCAGGTCTTCGAGGCGCTCGCGCAGCGGCGGCACGCGGATCTGGATCACGTTCAGGCGGTAGAACAGATCCTGCCGGAACTGACCGGCCTGCACCTCGGCGCCGAGGTCCTTGTGCGTCGCGCTCAGCAAGCGCACGTTGACCGGCACCTCGCTGACCGCCCCGACCGGGCGCACCGACCGCTCCTGAACGGCGCGCAGCAGCTTGGATTGCATCGAGAGCGGCAGGTCCCCGATCTCGTCGAGGAAGAGCGTGCCGCCGTTCGCGGCCTGAAAGAAGCCCTCGCGGTCCTCGGCCGCGCCCGTGAAGGCGCCGCGCCGATAGCCGAAGAACTCGGCTTCGATGAGCTGCTCGGGAATGGCGCCGCAGTTGACCGCGACGAAAGGCTGCGCACTGCGAACGCTGACCTCGTGGATGGCGCGCGCCACCAGTTCCTTGCCGGTCCCCGACTCGCCGTTGACCAGCACCGGCGCCATGCTGCGCGCGACCTTCTCGATCAGCGAGCGGACCTGCCGCATCGGCGCCGACCGCCCCGCCATCCGCGCCATCGCCTGGCTCTCGCGCGCGACCGGCGCCACGACCGGCCGCGCCGGCCGCGGTATCGCCAGCGCCGCCGCGGCCGGGCGGAGTGCTGACGGATCGAAGCCGGGCGATGCCGACCCGCCCTCCCCGCCGAGTGCGCTGGCGACGACCGAGCGGAACTGCTTCAGATCGACCGGCTTCGTGAGGTAGTCGTACGCGCCGGCCTTGAGCGCCTGCACCGCGTTCTCGCTCGAGCCGTAGGCCGTGATCACGATCGCCTTCTCGCCGCGCCCGCTCTCCTCCAGCCAGCGCAGCAGGTCGAGACCGGTGCCGTCCGGCAGGCGCATGTCGGTGATGACGGCGTTGAACGTGCCGTCCTGCAGATACGCCATCGCGTCCTGCACGCTGCCCGCGGTCTCGATGTCGTAGCCCTCGCGAAGCAGGGTGAGCTCGTAGAGCGTGCGCAGATCCGGCTCGTCGTCGACGACCAGCAGCCGGGTCATGACGACTCCCGGCTCGACGGGTACGCCGAACCACCCACAGAGAGGGTCGGACCTTGCTTGAGGCGGCCCCACGCGGCGGCACGGCGGGGTGACGACGACCCGATCGGCGATGGCATCCGTACCGGCTTCCTCGCGGCGCACGGCGACGGGTCGGGGGAATCTGTTGCGGGGACGGCGTGACTCATGAGGAGAGGCTCAGGCGGGCTTCGACGGGACCGAGCGCCTGGCTGCGCATGTCGACGTAGAACTCGTTGCGCTGGGCCACGCCCACCGAGCGCAGCCGGTAGCCGATGCTCGCGCCGTAGCGCTCGCAGAGCTCCCGGCAAATATACAGGCCGAGCCCGGTGCCTCGGCTGCGGGTGGAAAAAAACGGCTCGAACAGATAGGGCTCGACATCGGGCGGGATCGGCGGGCCGTCGCTCGCGATGCTGAGGAACGCCTGGCCTTCGCGACGCGAATCGAGCCGCACCTGGATCGCCCCCGGCGCGCCCGTCGAATGCCGGCTCGCGTTGTCGAGCAGGTTGACGAGCACGCGCCGCAGGTGCTCGGCATCGAAGGAGACGCCGAGCGCCTCGTCCGGCAACTGCACCTGCAGAGGACCGTGCTCGCCGAGGGAAAGGCCGCTGCCGCGCGCCCACTCGCTGCAGACGGTCGCCACCTGGGCGGTCGCGTCGATCATGCCCACGTCCGCGCTCGCACCCGGCGCCACCTCCATCACGTCGTCGACGAGCCGCTTCAGACGCCCGACGTTCTCGGTCACCATCCGCATCAGGCGGCGCTGGCCGGGATCGGTCGCGTCCTCGGCCAGCAACGCGTTGGCCTGCGCGATCGCGGCGAGCGGGTTCCTGATCTCGTGCGCGATCCCGGCCGACACCCGGCCCATCGCGGCGAGCTTTTCCTGGCGGCTTCTCGCCTGCATGTT
>CAZZWY010000391.1:0-4610 GCA_964657785.1 uncultured Acetobacteraceae bacterium | reverse complement strand
CCCCGAGACCGCGCGCAGTTCGAGTCGCATCCCGCGCCCGAAGCGTTCTCAGGTTCTCAGAGCAGGTTCGCGCTCCGCGCCGCCGCTTCGATGCCCTTGTAGTTGTCGGGCGTGGTCGGCACGAAGCGCGTCGCGCGTTGCAGGTCGAGGATCTCGCGGCCTTCGGGCGTGTCGCGGCTCAGCGAGAGAAACGCCTCCTTCAATTTCTCGCGCAGCGCGGCCGGCATGTCGGCGTGCACGGTCCAGTTGTAGTCGTAGAACGGCGGCGTCGTGTAGAAGGCGCGCACCTGGGCCGGGTCGACCTTCTTCTCGGCGACGAACTTGTCCCAGACCGAAACGTTGAGCGCGCCGGCCTGGACCTTGCCCGACGCCACCGCCGCGATGGTCGCGTCGTGCGCGCCGCTGAAGGCGACCCGGCGGAAGTCGCGGTCGGGGTCGATGCCGGCGCCGAGCAGGGCGCTGCGCGGCATCAGGTGGCCCGAGGTGCTGCTCGCCGAACCGAAGCTCACGTCTTTGCCCTTCAGGTCGGCGAGCGTCTTGATCGCCGGGTCGGCCGTGATGAAGACCGAGCGGAAGCGGGTGTCTTCGTCGCGCTGCACGAGCGGGATCATCTTGCCGCCCGAGCGCACGTTGGCCTGCACGAAGGTGAAGCCGCCGAACCAGGCGAGGTCGATCTTCTTGTTGACGACGGTCTCGACCGCCGCCGCATAGTCGGTCACCGGCGTGAACTCGACCTTCATCCCGAGCTTGCCCTCGAGGTACTTGACGAGCGGCGCCGCCTTGCGGGCGAGCTCGGTCGGCGATTCATCGGGGATCGCGGTGACGCGCAGCACCTGTTGCGCCGAGGCCAGGCCGGCGGCGAGCAGCAATCCGGTGGCGAGAACCGCCTTCAGGCGGGAGAAGCGGCCGAAGCGAGAACAGGCGGGAAGCGGCATGGTGCGGGGCGTGTCGGCAGCAGAGGATTCGTCGACTCTATCGCTTGCGGCAACGACCCGATGTCGCATCGCCCAGGCGGCGGTCATCGCACCACGATCCCGCTATGCTCGACCCACCTGGGAAACCAACGCTTGGAGTTGCCCGATGACACCGCCTTCAACCGAGCCCCGCCTGACCACGCTCTCGCACGGTGGGGGGTGCGGCTGCAAGATCGCCCCCGGCGTGTTGTCGGAGATCCTCAAGGGCACCGCCGGGTTTCCGGTGCCGCCGCAACTGCTGGTCGGCATCGAGACGGCCGACGACGCGGCCGTCTACCGGCTGAACGACGAACAGGCGCTGGTCGCGACCACGGATTTCTTCATGCCGATCGTCGACGACCCGTCCGACTTCGGCCGTATCGCCGCGACCAACGCCATCAGCGACGTCTACGCGATGGGCGGGCGGCCGATCCTGGCGCTCGCGCTCGTCGGCATGCCGGTCGAGGTGCTGTCGACGGCGACCATCGGCCGGATCCTCGAAGGCGGGGCGTCGGTGTGTCGTGCCGCCGGCATCCCGATCGCGGGCGGCCACACCATCGATTCGGTCGAACCGATCTACGGCCTCGTCGCGCTCGGCCTGGTGCACCCGGACCACGTCAAGCGCAATGCCGACGCGCAGATCGGCGACGTGCTCGTGCTCGGCAAGCCGATCGGCGTCGGCGTGATGTCGGCGGCGTTCAAGAAGGGTGAACTGAGCGAGGCCGGCTATCGCCAGATGATCGCCTCGACGACCCAGCTCAACACCCCCGGGCCCGACCTCGCGGCGCTGCCCGGCGTGCATGCGCTCACCGACGTGACCGGCTTCGGGCTCGCCGGCCATGTGCTCGAGATGGCGCGCGGCGCCGCCTGCACGGCCGAACTCGACTGGCCGGCCGTGCCGCTGCTGGATGGGGTGAGGGAGCTCGCCAGCCACGGCTTCGTCACCGGCGCGTCGCGACGCAACTGGGCGAGCTACGTCAGCGAGGTGGGATTGCCCGGCGGGTTCGCGGCCGAGGACCAGGCCCTGCTCAGCGATCCGCAGACCAGCGGCGGCCTGCTCGTCGCCTGCGCGCCCGTGGCGGTCGACGCGGTGCGGGCGGTCTTCGCCCGCCACGGCTTCGCGCTGGCGGCGGTGGTCGGCCGGATGACGGCCCCGGCGCCGGCCGCGCGCCTCGTCATACGTTGAAGGAGCCGTCATGGCAACCCTCCTCGACCGCTGGCCGCTCAGCGCCGCCATCATCGATCTCGACGGCACGATGATCGACACCGTCGGCGACTTCAGCGCCGCGTTGAACCGCATGCTCGCCGATCTGTCGCTCCCGCCGGTCGACCGGGCCTTCATCTCGCGCACCGTCGGCAAGGGCTCGGAGTACCTGATCCAGCGCACGCTCGAGCACGTCGGCGGCGACCCCGCGGCCTTCGACGGCGCGTTCGCGCACTACCAGCGCCACTATCTCGAGATCAACGGTGACCATGCGACGGTGTTTCCCGGCGTCGTCGAGGGCCTTGAGCGCCTGGCCGCGCGCGGCCTGGCGCTCGCCTGCCTCACCAACAAGCCGACCGCCTTCGCACTGCCCCTTTTGCGCAGCAAGGGGCTCGACGGCTACTTCCGGGCCATTTTCGGCGGCGACGCCTTCGAGCGGAAGAAGCCCGACCCGATGCCGCTGCTGAAGACCTGCGAGGCGCTCGGCTCGCGGCCCGCCGCGACGCTGATGATCGGCGACTCGAGCAACGACGCGCAAGCCGCGCGCGCCGCCGGCTGCCCGGTCGTGCTCGTGAGTTATGGCTACAACCACGGCGAGCCGGTCGAAACCGCGAATCCGGACGGCATCGTCGACCGGCTCGACGCCCTCTGATGTCGCCCGCTTCGGGCCCCCTGCCATGATCACCGAACTCGAATTCAAGAGCCTCGCGGCCGATGGCCACAACCGCATCCCGCTGATCGCCGAGGCCTTCGCCGACCTCGAGACGCCGCTCTCGCTCTACCTCAAGCTCGCGTATGCGTCGGGCAGCGGCAAGTACAGCTTCCTGCTCGAGTCGGTCGTCGGCGGCGAACGTTTCGGGCGCTATTCGTTCATCGGCCTGCCGGCGAAGACGCTGCTGCGAGCGACCGGCCTGAAGACCGAGGTCGTGACCGACGGCGTGGTGGTCGAGACCGACGAGGGCAACCCGCTCGACTTCATCGCCCGCTACCAGCAACGCTTCAAGGTGGCGCTGCGCCCCGGCCTGCCGCGCTTCTGCGGTGGCCTGGCGGGCTATTTCGGCTACGACGCGGTGCGCTTCATCGAACCGAAGCTCGCCGCGTCGGGCGGCCACCCGGATCCGATCGGCACGCCCGACATCCTGCTGCTGCAGTGCGAAGAGCTGGCGGTGATCGACAACCTTTCCGGGCGGCTCTACCTGATCGTCTATGCGAATCCGTCGCAGCCGGAGGCGTTCCATAGCGCCAAGCGGCGGCTGGCCGAGCTCGGGGACAAGCTCAAGTACAGCGTCACCGCGCCGGCGGTGCGGCGCGGCGCGGCGCACAACGTCGAGCGCGAGTTCGCGAAGGACGACTACCTGGCCGCGGTGCGGCGCGCGAAGGCGTACATCGCCGACGGCGACATGATGCAGGTGCAGATCGGCCAGCGGCTCCGGAAGCGCTACACCGAGTCGCCGCTCAGCCTCTACCGCGCGCTGCGGTCGCTCAACCCGTCGCCCTACATGTACTTCTACGACATGGGCGAGTTCCAGATCGTCGGCGCCTCGCCGGAAATCCTCGTCCGGCACGAGCACACGGCCGGCGGCGACAAGGTGACGATCCGGCCGCTCGCCGGCACGCGCCCGCGCGGCGCGACACCCGAGCTCGACCGCGCACTTCAAGTCGAGCTCGAGGCCGATCCGAAGGAGCGCGCCGAGCACGTCATGCTGATCGACCTCGCGCGCAACGACATCGGCCGGATCGCGAAGACCGGCACGGTCAAGGTGACCGAGGCCTTCGCGGTCGAGCGCTATTCGCACGTCATGCACCTGGTCAGCAACGTCGAGGGCCTGCTGCGTGAGGGCCTGACCTGCCTCGACGTGCTGCGCGCGACGTTTCCGGCTGGCACCCTCACCGGCGCGCCGAAGATCCGCGCGATGCAGATCATCGACGAGCTCGAGCCGGTCAAGCGCGGCATCTACGGCGGCGCCTGCGGCTACCTCAGTTTCGCCGGTGACATGGACGTCGCGATCTCGATCCGCACCGGCATCGTCAAGGAGCAGGTGCTCTACGTGCAGGCGGCCGCGGGCGTCGTCGCCGATTCGGTGCCGGAGCTCGAATGGAAGGAGACCGAGGCCAAGGCGCGGGCCTTGATCCGGGCGGCGGAGCTGGTCGAAGAAGGGTTCTGATCGCCGATGCCGCGCGCCGCGCCGCCCGCGTTCAAGGGCAACAAGCAGTCCTTGCCGAGCAAGCCTTGCGTCGCCTGCGGCCGTCCGATGACCTGGCGCAAGCGCTGGGCCCGCAGCTGGGACGAGGTGAAGTTCTGTTCCGCGGCGTGTCGGCAGGCGCGGGCTGCGGCGGATCGAGGCTGAGCCGCTGATGAGCGCTCTGCGCACCCTCGTCGTCGTGCTCGGCGACCAGCTCGATCTCGAGGCTGCGGCCTTCGACGGCTTCGACCCGGCGCAGGACGCGGTCTG
>CAZZWY010000390.1:0-4610 GCA_964657785.1 uncultured Acetobacteraceae bacterium | reverse complement strand
CGATGGCGCCGTAAAGCACTGTGTTACCGACGATGATGTTCTTGGCTGGATCCCGGGTCACATGCGGTGGCTGACGCACCACGACACGCCCACCGGACAGACCCTTGCCGACATAGTCGTTGCCATCGCCCGTCAGGTAAAGCGACACGCCACGCGACAGGAAGGCACCAAAGCTTTGGCCGGCGGTTCCTGTCAGGCTGACCGAGATAGTATCTTCCGGCAGACCCATGTGGCCGTACCGCCGAGCAACCTCACCCGACAACATCGCACCGACCGTCCGGTTGACGTTGCGGACCTCCTCCATGAACTGCACCCGCTCGCCCCGCTCGATCGCCGGCCGGCACTTCTCGATCAGCTTCACGTCGAGCGCGCGCTCGAGGCCGTGATCCTGCGTGTCGATCTGGCGCCGGGCGACGGTCGGCGGCACGGCGGCGCGCTGGAAGATGCGGCTGAAATCGAGCCCCTTGGCCTTCCAGTGGGCGATACCGCGCTTGGTGTCGAGCAGGTCGGCGCGCCCGATCAGGTCGTCGAATTTGCGGATCCCGAGCTGCGCCATGATCTGGCGCGCCTCTTCGGCGACGAAGAAGAAGAAATTGACGACGTGCTCGGGCCGGCCTTCGAACTTGGCGCGCAGCAGCGGGTCCTGCGTCGCGACACCCACCGGGCAGGTGTTGAGGTGGCACTTGCGCATCATGATGCAGCCTTCGGCGACCAGCGGCGCGGTCGCGAAGCCGAACTCGTCGGCACCGAGCAGCGCACCGATGACGACGTCGCGGCCGGTCTTCATCTGGCCGTCGGCCTGCACGCGAATCCGGCCGCGCAGGCGGTTCAGCACCAGCGTCTGCTGGGTTTCGGCAAGGCCGAGCTCCCACGGCGTGCCGCAGTGCTTGATCGAGCTCCAGGGCGACGCGCCGGTGCCGCCGTCGTGGCCGGCGATCACGACATGGTCGGCCTTCGCCTTCGCCACACCGGTCGCGATCGTGCCCACGCCGACCTCGCTCACGAGCTTGACGCTGATGCTCGCGCGCTGGTTGGCGTTCTTCAGGTCATGGATCAGCTGGGCCAGGTCTTCGATCGAATAGATGTCGTGATGCGGCGGCGGCGAGATCAGGCCGACCCCGGGCACCGAGTAGCGCAGCATGCCGATGTAGTCGCTCACCTTGCCGCCGGGCAGCTGGCCGCCTTCGCCGGGCTTGGCGCCCTGCGCCATCTTGATCTGCAGCTGGTCGGCCGAGGCGAGGTATTCGGTCGTGACGCCGAAGCGCCCCGAGGCGACCTGCTTGATCTTCGAGCGCAGCGAGTCGCCCTCCTCGAGCGCGAAGTCGACCTGGATGTTGCCGGGGCCGATCACGTCGCTGAACTTCGTCCCCGCCTTGATCGGGATGCCCTTCAACTCGTTGCGGTAGCGCGCCGGATCCTCACCGCCCTCGCCGGTGTTGCTCTTGCCGCCGATGCGGTTCATCGCCACCGCGAGATTGGCGTGCGCCTCGGTGCTGATCGAGCCGAGCGACATCGCACCGGTCGCGAAGCGCTTGACGATCTCTTTCGCCGGTTCGACCTCGTCGATGGGACACGCCTGCGCCGGATCGAACTTGAACTCGAACAGGCCGCGCAAGGTCATGTGACGATGCGACTGGTCGTTGATGATCTGCGCGTATTCCTTGTAGGTGTCGAACTTGTTGGCGCGCGACGCGTGCTGCAGCTTGGCGATCGCATCGGGCGTCCACATGTGCTCTTCGCCACGCACCCGCCAGGCGTACTCGCCGCCGGCGTCGAGCATGTTCTCGAGCACCGGGTCGTCGCCGAAGGCCGCACGGTGCAGGCGGATCGATTCCTCGGCGATGTCGAAGACGTCGATGCCGCCGACCTGGCTCGCGGTGCCGCGAAAGTACTTGTCGACGGTCGCCTTTTCGATCCCGATCGCTTCGAAGAGCTGAGCGCCGCAATAGGACATGTAGGTCGAGACGCCCATCTTCGACATGATCTTGGACAGTCCCTTGCCGATCGCCTTCACATAGTTGTAGATGGCCTTCCCGGGCGACAAGTCGCCGCCCAGATCCTTGTGGAGCGAGACCAGCGTCTCCATCGCGAGATACGGGTGGACGGCCTCGGCGCCGTAGCCGGCCAGCACGCCGAAATGGTGGACTTCGCGCGCCGAGCCGGTCTCGACGACCAGGCCGGCGGTCGTGCGCAGGCCCTCGCGCACCAGGTGCTGGTGGACCGCGGAGAGCGCCAGCACCGCCGGAATCGCGACGTGGTCCCGGTCCATCCGGCGGTCGCTGATGATCAGGATGTTGTGGCCGCTCCGGAGCGCATCGACGCCCTCGGCGCAGAGCGACGCGAGCTTCGCCTCGACGCCTTCGTCGCCCCAGGCGAGCGGATAGGTGATGTCGATCTCGTAGCTCTTGAACTTGGCGCCGGTGTGCTGCTCGATGCCGCGCAGCCGCGCCATGTCGTCGAAATCCAGGATGGGCTGCGACACCTCGAGCCGCATCGGCGGGTTGACGGCGTTGATGTCGAGCAGGTTGGGCTTCGGCCCGATGAAGGAGACGAGCGACATCACGATCGCCTCGCGGATCGGGTCGATCGGCGGGTTCGTGACCTGCGCGAACAGCTGCTTGAAGTAGTTGTAGAGCGGCTTGTTCTTGTCCGACAACACCGCCAGCGGCGAATCGTTGCCCATCGAGCCGATGCCTTCCTCGCCGGCCTGCGCCATCGGGCTCAGCAGGAACTTCAGGTCTTCCTGGGTGTAGCCGAAGGCCTGCTGGCGGTCGAGAAGGCTCTCGGGCGCGTCGCTCGGCACGGCCTTGCCCGGCACGTCGTCGAGCTTGACGCGGACCGCGTCGATCCACTGGCGATACGGGCGCGCCGAGGCGAACTGGGTCTTCAGTTCCTCGTCCTCGACGATGCGGCCCTGCTCGAGATCGATCAGCAGCATCTTGCCCGGCTGCAGGCGCCACTTCTTGACGATGCGGTGCTGCGGAATCGGCAACACACCGGATTCGGAGGCGCCGACGACGAGGTCGTCATCGGTCACGATGTAGCGCGTCGGGCGCAGGCCGTTGCGGTCGAGCGTGGCGCCGATCTGGCGGCCGTCGGTGAAGACCATCGCCGCCGGGCCGTCCCACGGCTCCATCATCGCGGCGTGGTATTCGTAGAAGGCGCGGCGGCGCTCGTCCATCGTCGAATGCTGCTCCCAGGCCTCGGGGATCATCATCATCGCGGCGTGGGCGAGCGAATAGCCGCTCATCACGAGGAGTTCGAGCGCGTTGTCGAAGGTGGCGGTGTCCGACTGGCCCTCGAAGCTGATCGGGTAGAGCTTCTTGAGATCCTCGCCGAGCACCGGCGACTTCATCACGCCCTCGCGGGCCCGCATCCAGTTGAAGTTGCCCTTGACGGTGTTGATCTCGCCATTGTGCGCGACCATGCGGTACGGGTGCGCGAGCGGCCACTCGGGGAAGGTGTTGGTCGAGAAGCGCTGGTGGACGAGGGCGAGCGCCGAGACCACGCGCGGGTCCTGCAGGTCCTTGTAGTACCTGCCGACCTGGTCGGCGAGCAGCAGGCCCTTGTAGATGATCGTGCGGCAGCTCATGCTCGGCACGTAGTACTCGCGGCTGTGGGTGAGCTTCAACGCCTGGATCGCGCTCGATGCGGTCTTCCTGATGACGTAGAGCTTGCGCTCGAGCGCGTCGGGCACGATCACGTCGGGGCCGCGGCCGATGAAGACCTGCTTCAACACCGGCTCCTTCGAGCGCACGGTGGGCGACATCGGCATCTCGGTATCGACCGGCACGTCGCGCCAGCCGAGCAGGATCTGCCCTTCGGCCTTGATCGCGCGTTCGAGCTCCTGCAGGCACGCGAGGCGCGAGGCGTGCTCCTTGGGCAGGAAAATCTGGCCGACGCCGTATTCGCCGGGCGGGGGCAGTTCCACGCCTTGCGCCGACATCTCGGCGCGAAAATACTCATCGGGGATCTGGATCAGGATGCCGGCGCCGTCGCCCATCAGCTTGTCGGCCCCGACCGCGCCGCGGTGATCGAGGTTCTCGAGAATCTTCAGGCCCTGGGAGACGATTGAATGCGCTTTCTGTCCCTTGATGTGCGCAACGAAGCCGACGCCGCACGCGTCGTGCTCGGCTTGAGCGCGGTAGAGACCCTCCGCCTCGGCGTGTCGGACCTCGTCGCTGCTGGCAACATACTGAAATGTGGACGTCATGACGCTCTCCTGTGGACGGGGCCCGTGCGCGCAACGGGGCCGATGATTGTCGGTTGAAATGATCGCTCGTCGCAGGCGTCACGCAAGTTTCGGTCCTGTGGAAGGGTCGCGCGGGCCGGGTCGGTCTGGTCGGGGCGACCTTGCGCGGCGCTTGCGGCGCGGCGCAATGGTGCTGGCTATCGTGCTGACGACCATCGTCCTGCACTGGGCGGGCCTGCGCGCCGCAGCGCGGGTGTTCTACACCGAATCGGTCGGGCGCGGGGGCGCGCGGCCGGCCTCACCGGTCCGCCTCGTCGTCCGCGAACTGCCGCAGCCCAGCGCCTCCGGCCGGACCTCGTCCCCGGCGCTTCGCGAACCGGCCGCAAGGATTGACGCGCCCCGGCGCCCGCCGCCGAGC
>CAZZWY010000389.1:0-4614 GCA_964657785.1 uncultured Acetobacteraceae bacterium | reverse complement strand
CGAGACCACGCCGGCGAGCAGAATGCCGATCTCGGCGGCGATCAGCACCGCGGCGATCAGCTCGATGCCGGTGCCGAGCGCGTGCTCGAGCCAGCGTGCGGCGCGCGCCACGCTGCCGCGGGCGGGCGCGGCGTCAACGGGGTCGGCGTGAAGCGATGGCACCATGGGGTTCCCCGGCGAGAGTCCAGCGATCGTCGAACCCATTCCGAAGAATCAGGCGAAGTTGCCGGTGTATTGCGTCAGCAGGGCCCAGGCTTCCTTGTCGAAGCGATCGCGCGCTTCCTTGTAGAAGCCCGCGTCCTGCAAGGCCTTGCGAAAGGCGTTGGTGTCGACGGTGTTGAAGGCCAAGCCCTTGCCTTCGAGCGTCTTCTGCAGATCGACGTTGAGCTTGGCGATGTCCTCGCGCTGCTTCTTCGCGGCCGCGTTGATGTGCTTGGCGACGAGCTTCTGCACGTCGTCCGGCACGCCCTTCCAGACCTTGCCGCTGGCAACGAACCAGAAGCCGTCCCAGGCGTGGTTGGTCAGCGAGCAGTACTTCTGCACTTCGAAGAACTTGGCCGCATCGATCAGCGCGAGCGGATTCTCCTGCCCGTCGGCGACCTTGGTCTGCAGCGCCTGGTAGGCCTCGCTGAGCGGCAGGCTGACGGGCGCCGCGCCGAGGGACTTGAACATCTGCACCCAGAGCGGCACCACCGGCACGCGGATCTTGAAGTTCTTCAGGTCGTCGGGCGTCTTGATCGGTTTGGCCCCGGTCGTGATCTGGCGGAAACCGTTGTCCCAGACGCTCTCGAACGGCACCAGGTTCGCCTTCATGATGGCACCGCGAATGTGGTTGCCGACCGAGCCGTCCATCGCGGCCCAGACCTTGTCGTAAGAGGTGAACGCGAAACCGACGCCGGTGATCGACGTCACCGGCACCAGGGTCGACATCACGGTGCCCGGAAAGGTCGCGAGCTCCAAGGCGCCCGAGCGTACCTGCGACATCATGTCCGAATCGCTGCCGAGCTGGTTGTTCGGGAAGAGGCCGATCGACACCCGCCCCTTGCTCTCTGCGCCGATCGCTTCGATCGCCTCTTTGAGCCGCACGTTCACCGAGTGCGTGACCGGCAGGTCGTTGCCGAGCTTGAACTTGAATTCGGCGTTGGCGTTTTGGGCCTGGGCGAGACCGGTGAGGGCGCCGGTGCCGGAAAGTGCTCCGGCGACGAGAAAGCTTCTGCGGGTGGTCATGGCGGATGTCTCCTGCTGGCTGCGGGGGTGAGAGGTCTTCGAGCCCCCGTTTGCCGGATGGTATTCTGAATTCAAAAAACAAGTCAATCGGGGCTGGCCTCGGGTCGGACGCTCATTCGAACGTCGGTCAAACCCTCAGCACGATGGGCTGAACCGCCTTTCCGGACTCGAGCAGCCGGTGCGCCGCGGCAGCCTCTTCGAGCGGGAATTCGATGGGCGTCTCGACCGCCATCCATCCCTTGGCGAGCGCCGCGAAGACGGCGGCGCACATCTGCTCGAGGCGCTCGCGTTGCGCGGCGTAGTGGAAGACGACCGGTCGCGACAGGGTGGTCGAGCGCGCGGCGAGCCGGGGCAGGGCGATCGGCTCGACCGGCCCGGAGGCCTGGCCGAAATTGACCAGATGCGAGCACGCGGCCAGCGAGGCGAGCGAGCCGGCAAAGGTGTCGCGGCCGACACCGTCGTAGACCACGTCGACTCCGCGGCCGCCGGTCATCGCCGCAACGCGCTCCGCGACATCTTCCTGACGATAGAGGATCACCTCGGCGCAGCCGGCGGCGCGCGCCGTGGCCGCCTTCTCCGGCGAGCCGGCGGTGCCGATCACCCTCGCACCGAGGCGGTCGAGCCAGCGCACGAGCAGGCGGCCGACGCCGCCCGCCGCGGCTTGCACCAGCACCACGTCGCCGGCTTGCACGCGGTGCACGCGGTTCACCAGCATCTCGACGGTCAGGCCCTTGAGCATCACTGAGGCGGCGGCGGCATCGCTCAACGCGTCGGGCAACTTGATTGCGAGCTCGGCAGCGAGCAGGCGGTCCGACGCATAGCAGCCGTAGGCGCCCGTGATGTAGCCGACCCTGTCTCCCGTGGCGAACCCGTCGACCGCCGGCCCGACCGCCTCGACCACGCCGACGCCTTCGATGCCGGGGACGCCCGGCAGGCTCAGCGTCTTGTAGAGGCCGGATCGCACGTAGATGTCGTGGAAATTCACGCCGAGGTAGCTCTGGCGCAGTCGCAACTGGCCCGGCCCGGGCGCGCCGACCTCGATCGGCTCGACCCTCAAGACCTCGGCGTCACCCTGTTCACGGAGGACGACGGCGCGCGTTCGCTCGTTCATTGACATGCCTTCAACACGTTCACCCGCGGTTGTTTCACAAAGAACTCACCAGGTGGCCGCCGTCCACCGCGAGCACCGACCCGGTCATGTGCCGGCCCGCATCGCTCGCCAGCAGCAACAGCGGCCCGTCGAGGTCCTCGAGCTGGCCGAAACGCCGCGTCGGGATGCGCGCGCGCAGCTTCTGCCCGGGTTCGCTCTCCAGGAATTCGCGGTTCAAATCGGTGACCACGTAACCCGGCAGGATGGCGTTGACGCGGATGCGGTAACGCGCCAGCTCGAGCGCCATCGCCTTCGTTGCCTGCACGAGCCCGGCTTTCGAGATCGCGTACGGCGCGACGCCGCCGGCCACCCGTTCGCCGAGGATCGAGGCGATGTTGATGAGGCTGCCGCCCTTGTTCGCGGCCACCAGCCGGCGGGCGGCTTCCTGCGCCATCCGCCAGCTGCCGCGCAGGTTCGTGCCAACGACGGCGTCCCAGTCGTCCTCGCTCTGCTGCAGCACGGGCTTGGTCACGGTGACGCCGGCGTTGTTGACGACGATGTCCGCCGGGCCGCCGGTGCGGCGTTCGATCTCGTCGAAGCAGGCGACGACGCTCGCCGGGTCGGTCACGTCGAGGCTCGCGGCCAGGCACCGGCCCGACATCGATTCGATCTGCGCGACCAGGTCGGCGAGCTTGTCGGCGCGGCGTGCGACGACGATCACCTCGGCCCCGGCCGCCGCCAGCGTCAGGGCGAAGCGCCTGCCCAATCCGCTCGATGCGCCGGTGACCAGCGCGCGCTGGCCCTCGAGGCGGAAGAGGGCGTCGATACGGTCTGCCATCTTGTGGTCTCCCCGGTTGCGATCAGTCGAATGTGCGTCGTTGCCCTGCGATGAGGCGAGGCGTCTCGGGTGGCCGCGCTTCGGCGACTCAGCCGAGCGTGCTCCCGGCCGACAGCTTCTCGCGCAAGGTGCGGTGCAGGATCTTGCCGGTCGCGGTGCGCGGCATCTCGGCATCGGCCATGAAGACGATGCTGCGCGGCCGCTTGTAGCCGGCCATGCGCTCCTTGCACCAGTCGAGGATCTCGGCCTCGGCCGTCTTCGTGTCCGAAGTGGCCTCGTGCAGGACGACGACCGCCAGCACCGTCTCGCCCCATTTCTCGTGCGGGATCCCGATCACCGCCACGTCCTTGACCGTTGCATGCGCGCCGATCACGGTCTCGACTTCCGAGGGGTAGATGTTCTCGCCGCCGCTGATGATCATGTTGCTCTTGCGGTCGACGAGCTGGATGTAGCCGTCGGCATCGCGGCGCGCCATGTCGCCGACCGAGCACCATTCGCCCTGGAACGCCTCGGCCGTCTTTTCCGGGTTCTTCCAGTAGCCGTCGAAGACATAAGCCGTGCGCGAGTGGAGCTCGCCGACCTCGCCGTCGGGCACCTCGTGGCCCGCGGGGTCGAGGATCTTGATCGCCCCCGAGCCGGCCCATTCGCGGCCCACCGTGCCGAGCCGTTCGATCTGCTCCTCGGGCCGCAGCAAGGTCACCCAGCCGGCCTCGCTCGAGCCGTAGAGCTCGAAGAGGCCCGAGTTCTTGAAATGGTCGAGGATGGCGAGCTTGGTGTCCTTGCGCGCCGGCGCGGAGGAGATCAGGAGCTTTTCGACCGTCCCGACGTCGTACTTCGCCTTCACCGAAGAGGGCAGGCCGAGCATCATGATGTAGTGGGTGGGCACCAGCGAGGTGAAGGTGACGTGCTCTTTGGCGAGCGTGGCGAGCAGCGCTTCGGGGTCGAAGCTCTTGTGATCGTCGACGACGATCGTCGCGCCGAGGTACATGAAGGTCATGCCGAAGTAGAGCGAGTTCGCATGGCACAGGGGCATCACGAGCAGCGCCGTGTCGTCGCGCGAGAAGCGGAATTCGACGGCGGTCGCGAGCGCGATCAACGCATTGCCTTCGTGGTTGCGCACGGCGCCCTTCGGCTTGCCGGTGGTGCCCGAGGTGTACATCAGGGCGAACGGGTCTTCCGGCCGCACCACGACCGCCGGCGGCACGTGCGACGCCGCTTCGATCAGGGCCTCGTAGGCCTGCCATCCGGCGGGCGCGGCGGCGCCGAAGTGGACGTAGTTGCCCGCCGGCAGGCCGAGCTCGCCGCGCATCGGCTCGACGCGGTCGATCAGGTCGTCCTGCACGATCACGGCCTGTGCCTCGGCGTGCCCGAGGATGTAGGCGATCTCCGCCGGCATGAGGCGGAAATTGATCGGCACCGCGACCAGACCGGCGCGGGCGAGCGCGACGTACATCTCCAT
>CAZZWY010000388.1:0-4635 GCA_964657785.1 uncultured Acetobacteraceae bacterium | reverse complement strand
GAAAGCCCCTCGTCCACGACCCATAGAAGAACGCATCGGGCGTCGCCTGCCAGCGCAAGCCGTTCGACGCGCAGAGCGGCACCGTCGCCGTGACGCGGGCGCAGAAACCGACCGAGAGCGCCGAGGTGAAGATGCCGGAGGGCGCCTGCGCGAACACCGCGTAGGCGAGCGCGCCCCCTTCGCCGACGCCTGCGAGCACCGGCTCGAGATAGGACGACAGCTGGTCGAAGGCCTGCACGTGTCGCGACAGGTTCTCGAACGCGCCGGCGCCGTAGGTGCATTTCCCGTCCTGCGCGGCGAGGCGGGCGTAGAACGGCTTCCACGGCACGACCGCGACCATCGCGCCGGTGCCGAGCATCGTCTGCAGCAACTGTCGCTCGTCGGCGGTCAGCCCCTCGCCGGTCGAGAGCAGCTCGACGAACTGCCGCACCGCGCCGACCGGCCGGTACACCTGGACGCCGCTGAAGAGGCCGTGATCGACGCGCTGCGGGGTCGGCAGCGACGCCAGAGGCGGCGCCGGCTGGGCCGGCAGGGCTCCTGCCGTGATCGCCAGCACCGCCGCGAGCGCCCCGGCGCGGATCGCCATTCGCCTCATCTCGCCACCACTCCCTTGGCACCGCCACCGATCAACGCCGCCACGTCGGCAAGCACGAAGAGCGGCACCAGACCGTTCGGCGCGGCGAGGTAGCGGGCCTCCCACACCGGCTCGAACTTGTCCTTGAAGCTGTGCAGACCGCGGAAGTTGTAGAAACGTTCCCCGTGATCGAAAAGCAGCCGCCCGAGCCGCTGCCAGCGCGGCGCGCGGCGACGTTCGGCCATGCCGGCCATCGGCGACATGCCGAGACCGAAGCGCTGGTAGCCCTCCGCCTGCAGGTGCAGCATGATCTTCGCGAAGAGAAAATCCATCGTGCCGGGCGGCGAGTCCGGGAGGTAGCGCATCAGGTCGACGCTCGCCTCCTGCTTCGCGCCGGTGACGAGCAGGTTCGCGAACGCGATGATCCGGCCTTCGCGGCGCGCGACCGCGACCGGCAGCCGCTGCAGGTACTCGGGATCGAAGCGGCCGACCGAGAAGCGCTTCTCGCGCGTGCGCTGCTGCGCGAGCCAGGCATCGGACACCTGTCGCAGCGCCTGCAGGTCGGCCGCGACCGCCCCCGGCGCCAGGACCTCGAAGGTCAGGCCTTCGCGCTGCCCGCGGTTCACGCCCGAGCGCAGGTTGGCGCGTTTCGCACCCTTCAACGAAAACTCCGGCAGCGGGACGTGGGCATGCTCGCCGAGCTTGAAGGCGTGCAGCCCGCAATCGAGGTAGAGCGGCAACGCCTGCGGCCGGACCTGGTAGAAGGCCGCCCGGCCGCCGTGGTCGGAGGCGAGCTCCACGAACTGCCAGACCAGGTCGGGCCATTCGCGGCTGTCGCCGAAGGGGCCGAACAGCGACACCCAGGACCGGCCCTGCTTGCCGAACATCAAGAAGCTCTTGCCCGAGGGCGAGAAGAGCAGGTTCTTGTCGCCGACGAGCGCGTAGCAGCCGTCGGACGACGGGTTGGCGAGGACGATTTGCGCGGCCCGGTCGATCTCCTCCTCGGACACGGTCGCGACCTCGCCCGCCGGCGTCCGCAGAAGCTGCCAGAGTCCGTAGGCGAGCGCAATCAGCGCGACGCCGAGGAGCGCCCGCAGCGACCGCGGTGCCTGCCCGTCGAGCTCGAACTGCCACCAGAGCTGGTTCGAATAGCCGACCTCCTGATAGGCGAAGAACAGCACCCAGACACAGGCGACGATCACGAAGCCGAGCGCCAGCAGCCATTCCGTCTCGAGGCGTTGTGCAAAGAGCGACGAGCGGCGATCGAACTGACGGCGCGAGATGAGAAGCAGCGTCGCGAGCGTCGACAGGTAGGCCGCTTCACCGAGCGCGATGCCCTTCGGCAGCGCGAGGATCGCCGCGACGATCGAGAGGCCGAGCGCCGCCCACCAGGCCGCGTCGAGCTGATGCAGCAGGCCGCGCGCGACCAGCAGCAGCCCGAGGCCCGCGACGCTGCCGAGGAAGTGAGAGGCCTCGATGAGCGGCAGCGGGACGTGCAGCGCCACCAGCATCTCGCGCGCGTCGTCGGTGAAGGGCGTGACGCCGGAGACGAGCAGCCACAGCCCCGCCACCATCGCCAGCGCCGCCATCAACCGCGGGCTCAGGTGCACCGCCATCCGCCCGACCGGCGCGGCGACGCCCGAGCGCAGTTCGTAGACGATCAGCATCGCCGCGGCGAGTGCCAGCGGCAGCACGTAGTAGATGCCGCGGTAGAGCAGCAGCGCGCCGAGCATCGCCTCGCTCGGGACCTTGTGCCCGCTCGCGAGCAGCATCACCGCCTCGAAGACGCCGACGCCGCCCGGCACGTGGCTGATGATGCCGGCGGTGATCGCGATCGCGTAGAACGCGACGAAGGTCGGCAGCCCGATTGGGTTGTGCGGCAACAAAAACCAGAGCGCGGCCGCCGAAGCGCTCAGTTCGAAACCGGAAATCAGCAATTGCCGCAGCGCCAGGCCGACGGGCGGCAGCCGCAGCGTCCAGCGGCCGAACAGCGTCACGACGCGGCGCCGGGCACAGAGCCAGACGAAGGCCGCGAGCATCAGCAGGACCGCCAGCGCCGCCGCCTTCAGCCAGAGCGCGCGCACGTGCAGCAGCGGCGCCACTTCCGCAGCGCCCCAGAGCAGCCCGAGCGCGCCGAACGCACCCATGCCGAGACCGAAAGCGGCGGCGTTGAAGGCGATCACCCGCCCGATCTGTGACGGCTCGAGGCCCGCCGCGGCGTACATCCGCATCCGCACCGCGCCGCCGGAGAGCGGCCCGAGGCCGATCGTGTTGGAAAGCGCGTACGCGACCAGCGAGGTCAGCAGCACGGTCGAGCGCCCGAGCCGGACGCCCACGTAGCGCAACGACGAGGCGTCGTAGCCGGTGAGCGCGAGGTAGCTCGCCGCCGTGGCGAGCAGCGCGAGGACGATGTCGCGATCCGGCGTCGTCGAGACCGCCGTCATCACACTGGCATACCGGACCTGGCTCAGCAACCGGTGCAGGGCGAAGGCGATCGCCGCGGCGAGCCCGGCGCTCAGCGCGCCCAGCACCCACGGGCTCGCCCGCGGCCACCAGTCGCTGAACCAGGCGGCCGGCGGATCGGGACCTCTGAGCGAGGCAGCGTCTACATCGGACACGAAGCGGCGAACCCCCGGGCGGAAACTGCCCGATTATTCACGGCCCGCACCGGCCTGAGGGGCGGCGCTCGTGGAAAGCGCCACAACGTGCCGCGGCACCGCATGCGCGGCCCGAGCGCCGCGGCCGTCGACGGCGCCATCGGCGGTTCGAGAGAGTTCGGCGACATCGACCTCAAGCTTCTCCCCGGCGAGCCGAAGAAAGTCCCTTTCCTCCCGCGACGGACGCAACGCCATGACCGACACCAGACCCTACCTGAAAGAGGCCAGTGCGATGCCCGCGATGCCGGAGGTCGCGCAGCGCCTGTTGCGATCCTTCGAGCGCGACGACCTTTCGCTCGGCGAACTCGCCGCGCTGATCGCCAAGGATGCGGTGCTGGCCGGCAAGGTGCTGCGCCTGGCGAACTCGGCGCGCTACAGCCCGTCACGCTCGATCGGCAGCCTCGCGGAGGCGACCGCCTCGCTCGGCCTGCGCACCTTGCGCGACCTGACGCTCTCGGCCTGTCTGACCGGTGCGTTCCCCAGCGTCGCCGGCTTCGACCGCAAGCGCTTCTGGCAGTCGAATCTCGCCGTGGCGGCGTACGCGAACCCGCTCGCGAAGGCGCTCGACGTCGACGAAGACATGGCGTTCATCGGCGGCCTGATGTTGCGGTGCGGGCAGATCCTGATGGTCGTCGCCGACCCGGTCGCCCAGGCCGACATCGAGCGCGCGTCGACCCTCGCCGACAGCCGTTTCGGCTTCGAGATGTCGCGACTCGGTTTCACCCATGCCCAGGTCACGGCGGCGCTCGCACGCCATTGGCGCTTCCCGGAACCGCTTTGCCGGGCGTTCGACGCCGCCGCCGAGCCGATGGAAGCGCGCCAGTTCTCGCGTCTCGGCGCGGTGTTGCGGCTCGCCAGCGTGCTGGCCGATGCGGGCGAGCACGGCGAACCGGCAACCGACGCGCTGCGGCGAACCCAGTCGGCGCTGGTCGAGCACCTGCGCATCGACCTCGACTGGCTGAAAGACCACCTCCCCGACTACCGGCTCGCGATCGCCAGCGCCGACGACCTGATGCACTGACCGCGACTCCGCAGCTCGCCCGCGGCAACCAGCGCAGGCGGGCGCAGCCCGAGGAGGGCGCCTCGGCAGGCGAGGACGCTACAAGCTCCGCGAGTCCTACAGATAGAGCGCGACCGCTTCGACGACCGTCGCCTCGCGCACCACCGGCAGGACGATCGCCGGCCGCACCGGCGCGCCGGCCGTGGCCGAGGGCGCGCGGCTCACGGTCGGCACACCACCCGCGAACGCTTCGAAGATCGCCTCGTCGGCCTCGCCTGCCGCGAACTCGGCGACCGGTAACGCCCCGGCCGCCTCGTCGAAGCCGTACGCGCGCTGCAGCGATTGGGCACCCGTGCCGGCGACCCAGCTCTCGATTCGCGTCGCGATCGGCGTGGCCGGTGCCG
>CAZZWY010000387.1:0-4648 GCA_964657785.1 uncultured Acetobacteraceae bacterium | reverse complement strand
GCCGGCTCGCCTTCGTCTTTCAGTCGCCGACGCTCATGCCGTGGGCGAGCGTGCAGGCCAACGTGCGGCTGCCGCTCGACCTTGCCGGAACCAAGAAGCCGGAGGCCGACGCCCGCGTCGCCGATTCGCTCGAGCTCGTCGGCCTGGCGAAGTTCGCGAACGAGCTGCCGCGGTCGCTCTCGGGCGGCATGCAGATGCGCGTCTCGATCGCGCGGGCGCTGGTGACGCAGCCGCAACTGCTGCTGATGGACGAGCCCTTCGGCGCGCTCGACGAGATCACGCGTCAGCGGCTCGACGTCGACCTGCTCGAGCTCTGGTCGGCGAAGCGCCTCACCGTCGTCTTCGTGACGCACTCGATCCACGAGGCGGTCTTCCTGTCGACGCGGGTCGTGATGATGGCGGCGCGGCCGGGGCGCGTGATCGAGGACGTGCGCATCGCCGAGCCGCATCCCCGCACCCCCGACTTCCTGGTCTCGCCCCAGTTCAGCCAGTACGCCAAGCGGCTGCAGGACAGCCTGCTGCACGCGAGTTCGCTGGAAGGGCGGCCGGCATGAACGCCCGCGACCCCTCCGCGACCGTGGTGCCGGCCTCCGCTGCGCCTGTCGTGCCGCGCGTCCGGCCGGTGCCGCTGATGCAGCAGCCGCGCGTCCAGCGGATCGTCTACCCGTCGATCCTCGCGGTCGTGCTGGTCTGTGCCTGGCAGGCGCTCGTCACCGGGATGGACCTGCCGCCCTACCTGGTGCCGTCGCCGCTCTTGATGCTCAAGACGCTCGTGACCGACTGGGCCGCGCTCGGGGCGGCGCTTTTCGTCACGGTCAAGATCACGCTGTTCGCGTTCGTCGCCGCCACCGTCGCCGGCGTGCTGATCTCGTTCGTCTTCGTGCAGAGCCGGTTGCTCGAGATGGCGCTCTTCCCCTACGCCGTGCTGTTGCAGGTGACGCCGATCGTCGCCGTGGCGCCGCTCATCATCATCTGGGTGAAGGACCCGACCGCGTCGATGGTGATCTGCGCCGCGCTCGTCGCGCTCTTTCCGATCATCGCCAACACCACCCTCGGCCTGCGCAGCATCGACCCCGACCTGCAGAGCTACTTCCGGCTGAACCGGGCGACGCGCTGGCAGACGCTGATGCGCCTGCGCATCCCGAGCGCGCTGCCGTACTTCTTCGGGGGCCTGCGGATTTCGAGCGGCCTCGCGCTGATCGGCGCGGTGGTGGCCGAGTTCGTCGCCGGCACCGGCGGCTCGGGGGCGGGCCTCGCCTACCAGATTCTGCAGGCCGGGTTCCGCCTCAACATCCCGCGGATGTTCGCCGCGCTGCTGCTGATTTCGCTGACCGGCGTCGCCTTCTTCGGGGCGATGGCGTGGCTGAGCCGGTGGGCGCTCGGCTCGTGGCACGCGAGCGAGATCTCGCATGACTGAACGTCCGACGCCGACTGCCGAACGGGCCCGGGGTCTCGCCGCCGAGCTGCCCGACATCGACTGGATCATCGACCCGCCGCGCGTCGCCCGGCTGTCGCAGGACTTCAACTGGTTCAGCCCGGTGCTCAAGCGCCAGCTCGCCGAGAAGCATGCCGACATCGCGGTGCGGCCGCGCACCGAGGACGAGATCCGCCGCGTCGTGGGTGCCTGCGCACGGCGCGCCATCCCCCTCACGCTGCGCGGCAGCGGCACCGGCAACTATGGCCAGCTGGTGCCGCTGCACGGCGGCGTCATGCTCGACCTCAGCGGCTACAACGGCTTCGGCTGGGTGCGCGGCGGCATCGGTCGCGCGCAGGCCGGCATCCGCCTCGCCGATTTCGACCGCCAGGCCCGGCCGCACGGCGCGGAGTTGCGCTGGCTGCCGTCGACCTTTCGCAGCGCCACGCTCGGCGGCCTCTTCGGCGGCGGTTTCGGCGGCGCGGGTTCGATCAACTACGGCCCGCTCGCGGCCGCCGGCAACGTGCTCGGCGTGCGCGCGATGACGGTCGAGCCCGAGCCGCAAACGATCGAACTGCGCTCGCCGGAGGCGATGCTGATGCACCACGTCTACGGCTGCAACGGCATCGTCCTCGAGCTCGAGGTCGCGCTCGCGCCGGCGATCGAGTGGAGCGAGTGCATCGCCTGCTTCGACAGCTTCGAGGCCGGGCTCGAGTTCGCGAGCGCCTTCGCGAGCGCGCCGGGGCTCGTCAAGAAGGAGGTGTGCTTCTTCGCCGGCCCGGTCGCGGCGCTCATGATCGGCCTCGCCGACCACATTCCGCCGGGCAGCGCGGCGGTGCTGGTGCTCGTCGCGCCGTCGTCCGAGCCCGGCCTCGAGGCGATGGCCGCCGCCTTCGGGGGCCACCTCACGTACCGGAAGACCGCCGAAGAGGTCGCGCGCAGCAACCGCACCTTGCTCGAGTACACCTGGAACCACACGACGCTCGTCGCCCTGAAGTCCGACAAGACACTCACCTACATCCAGAGCGGCTTCGACCCGCCGCGCCACGTCGCGCAGGTCAAGGCGCTCGAACGCGAGCTCGGCAGCGAAGTGCTGATGCACCTCGAGTTCCTGCGCACCCGGGACGGCGCCGTCAACTGCAGCGGCCTGCAGCTGATCCGCTACCGCGACGACGCGCGTCTCGACGAGATCATGCAGATCCACCGTGACCACGGCGTCGCGATCAACAACCCCCACGTCTTCATCGTCGAGGACGGCAAGCAGGGGACGCTCGACCCCGCCGTGCTGGCGATGAAGGAGCGCTTCGATCCGCAGGGCTTGCTGAACCCGGGGAAGTTGCGCGGGTGGACGGCCAGGGGCGTCAAGTGACTGCGACCTGCGCCTGCGGCCAGTGCGCGATCGTCGTCGACGCGTTGCCGACGATGCACGGCGTCTGCCATTGCACGAATTGCAAGCGCCGGACCGGGAGTGCCTTCGGCGTCTCGGCCTACTTCGACAAATCCGCGGTCGTCGGCGAGCGCGGCGAGACGCAGGTCTATCGTTTCACCCACTCGTCCGGCCAGCACGAACAGGAACGCCACTTCTGCGGTGTTTGCGGGACGACCCTCTTCTGGTTCGTCTCCACCCTGCCCGAGAAGATCGGCATCGCGGGCGGCTGCTTCGCGGGCGAGGCGATCGGTTCGCCCACCTATTCGGTGTCCGACGACAAGCGGGAGCCTTATGTGGCTCTGCCGCGGCAATGGCAAGTCTGGCCTTGAGCCGCGGGCGCGCAAGGTCCTGAAGCGCTGGCTCGTCGCCCCGCTCTCCGGATCGTGGGTGACGGCCGTACCTGGGCGGTCGAGGTTGCCCTTCGAGATGCAGGACGGAACTTCGAGCCTCCGCTTCGCACGACATTCGAGTTGAACTGAAACTACCAGCGCGCGGTCGTTGCGGTGGAGGAGTCGGGCGGGTCGATCGGGCTGAATCCGCCTCACCGCGGCGGCAGTGCAGCAACTCGACACGCTGCCTGCGGCCGCCCGGGACAAGGCCCGAGACCTGCTGCACCGCACCGGCCGCATCCTCGCGCGGAGGACGAAGGACAAAGGCAAGCTCTACGCATTGCACGCACCGGAGGTCGAATGCATCTCCAAAGGCAAAGCCAGAACGCCGTACGAGTTCGGCGTCAAGGTGAGCATCGCGACCACGCTCAAGGAAGGCCTGGTCGTTGGCATACGCAGCATGCCAGGCAACCCGTACGACGGCCACACGCTGGCCGAGACGATCGAGCAGGTGTCGATCCTCGCCGACGCCCGACCGACACCGTCATCGTCGAACGCGGCTACCGCGGGGTGCAGCTCAAGGGCATCCGGATCCTGATGTCCGGCCAGCGCGCGGCATCACCAAAACCATGAAGGCGATGATCCAGCGCCGCAGCGCGATCGAGCCTGTCATCGGGCACATGAAGATGGATGGCCGGCTCGTCAGAAATCCGCTCAAAGGCGCCAACGGTGATGCGCCGCACGCGGTCCTCTGCGGCGCCGGACATAACTTGCGACTGATCCTGGCGAAGCTGCGGCTTCTCTGTGCCCAGTTCGGGGTGCCGTTGCATGAACTGATCGGATTGATTCGCCACTCTCAGCACGCCAACCTGCTCGCCAGAGCTTGATGCACGGGGTTGTCAGGTCGGACTAATTAAAGATGCTTGCCGGTCGGGTCATCTTTAGATAACGTGTTGCGCGATGACCCTCGTGCTCCTTAATCCACTTTATCACTGCTCCAATAGAATAGGAATTGCAATCCCATACGAAATATTTTGCCAGACATGTTAGCTTCAACGCATTAAGGTAATGAAGGACAACTGCGCTGGGGCTTGATACGGTGAAATGAAAGGCTCTTTTTACGTGATCAAACGGCGCGCCAATGGTCAGGTAGTTTGTCGTTTGAGAAGGAGTCTTGTCCGGACCTCGATCTTGTACTGACACAAGCCGTGGAGCCGCTTCACCCGCGTCACCAGAACACCGCAGCGAGGAGCCCATGCGGCGCAGTGACCTGCCCGCGGCGCTGTTCGATCCGACCCCGTGGCCCAGCGTCGACACCAGCGCTATGAGCGGCAAACGCCGTGGCATCTATCTTTGGCGAGAACAAGCGGTCAGCGCCTACCTGCGTGGCGAGTCGCGCAGTGACATCGAGCGCCGCTTCGGCATCAACCGTGCCTCGCTCACCCGGCTCGTCGGGAGGATACTTTTTTGTTTGCA
>CAZZWY010000386.1:0-4655 GCA_964657785.1 uncultured Acetobacteraceae bacterium | reverse complement strand
AAGGCGGCTACACGGCCTTCCATGCCGCGGTCTACTCGCTTCTGCTCATCCCCGGCCACTTCTACGAAGCCTCGCCGATCGCGGTACTGATCGGCACGATCTATTCGCTGTCGCGGATGGCGCAGTCGTCCGAGTTCACGATCCTGCGCACCGGCGGGCTCGGCCCGGGCCGCGCGCTCTCGCTGCTGGCCGGTCTCGGCCTCATCTTCGGCGTGCTGACCTATCTCGTCGGCGACTACCTCGCCCCGCTCAGCGAGCGCGAGGCCGGACAGGTGCACGCCTTGACCAGGGGCAGCGTCAAGCTCGACGGCTCGGGCGCCTGGCTGAAGGACCACGTCGCCACGCCGGACGGCGAACGTAATTACAAGATCAACATCGGCTCGGCCGGCCCGCGCGGCCGGCTGCTGGACGTTCGCATCTTCGAATTCGACGCCGACAACCGGCTGCTGCGCCGGATCGCCGCGGCCGAAGGGCGGGTGGAGGGCGACTCGGAGTGGGCGCTGCGCGACGTCGTCATCACGCGCTGGGGAACCGGCGGTGCCAGCGGCGCCCGCGACGCGCAGGTGCCCGAGGAGCGGCGCGAGCGCTACGTCTTCCAGAGCCGGCTCTCCGCGGCCGTCGTCGCCGCCGAGGTGCTGCCGGTCAAGACCATGTCGACGATCGATCTCTATCGCTACATCAGCCACCTCGCCGACAACGAGCAGGCGGCGCAGCGGCAGCAGATCACCTTCTGGAAGCGTGCGCTCTACCCGTTCGCCTGCGTCGTGATGGTGGCGCTCGCCCTGCCGTTCGCCTACCTGCACGCCCGCGCCGGCGGCATCAGCCTGAAGGTGTTCGGCGGGATCATGCTCGGGATCAGCTTCGTGCTGCTGAACAACGTCGCGAGCCACCTCGGCCTGCTGCGCGACTGGACGCCCTGGATCGTCGCGTCGACGCCGAGCGCGATCTATCTGCTGCTGTCGATGGCCGCGTTCAGCTGGCTGGTGCGCTACCGTTGACGCCATGACGACCGAGCTTTCGACCCAGGGGGTGCTACTTTTCGCGCACGGCGCACGCGACCCGCGCTGGGCGCTGCCGTTCGACGCCGTCGCCGACCGCGTCCGGCGGGCGCGACCGGACTGGCAGGTCGCGCTCGCCTTTCTCGAATTCATGGCGCCGGACCTGCGCACCGCGGCCACGCTGCTCGCCGACGGCGGCTGTCGGCTGGTCGACGTCGTGCCGCTCTTCCTCGGCGCGGGCGGCCACGTCCGGAAAGACCTCCCCGCGCTGCTCGACGAGATGCGTACCGCGTATCCGCACGTGCAATGGCGCCTTCGGCCCGCGATCGGCGAAGACGCGAGCGTGATCGACGCGATGGCGCTCGCTGCGGTCGGTGCGGTGTCGACCGCGTCGATTCAGGGGAGCGACCCCGGCGAATGAACCTGCACCAGTTTCGCTTCGTCCAGGAAGCCGTTCGCCGCGACCTCAACCTGACCGAGACCGCCAAAGCGCTCTTCACCTCGCAGCCCGGCATCTCCAAGGCGATCCTGGAGCTCGAGGCCGAGCTCGGCGTCGACATCTTCGCCCGCCACGGCAAGCGCCTGCGTCGCGTCACCGAGCCCGGTCGCGAGGTGCTCAAGGCGATCGAGGTGATCATGCGCGAGGTCGGCAACCTGAAGCGCATCGGCGAGGAATTCTCGATGCAGGACGCCGGAACGCTCTCGATCGCGACCACGCACAGCCAGGCCCGCTACTTCCTGCCCGAGCCGATCGCGCTGCTGCGCAAGCGCTTTCCGAAGGTCAACATCCGGCTTCACCAGGGCTCGCCGATCCAGGTCGCGCGCATGGTGCTGGAGGAGGTCGCCGACCTCGGCCTCGCGACCGAATCGCTCGCCAACGCGGAGGGCCTCGTCACGCTGCCATGCTACGAATGGCAGCATGCGGTGGTGATGCCGGCGGGCCATGCGCTCGCGCAGCTCGAACGCATCTCGCTCGAAGACCTGGCGCGCGTCCCGCTCGTGTCCTACCACCCGTCGCTGAGCGGTCGAACGCGCGTCGACCAGGCGTTCGCGCAGCGCCACCTGTTGCCGAACATCGTGCTCGAGGCGATCGACGCCGATGTGATCAAGACCTACGTGCGCGTCGGCCTTGGCGTCGGCATCGTCTCCGAACTCGCGGTGCGCGAGGATCCCCCGGGAGGCGACCTCGTCTGGCGCCCGGTCGGCCATCTGTTCGGCCAGAACGTCACCCGCATCGCCTTCAAGCGCGGCGCCTACCTTCGCAATTTCGTCTACGCGTTCGCCGAGATGATGTCGGACCGGCTGAGCCGTGCGCTGATCGACCGCGCGATGGCCGGCAGCGGCGCCGACGTCGACGACTTCCAGCTCTGAGATCCCGCCCATGCCCGACTTCCTCACCCCCGCCGTCGAGAGCCGCCTGCCGCACGTCGGCACGACGATCTTCACCGTCATGTCGGCGCTCGCGCAGCAGCACGGCGCGGTCAACCTCGGCCAGGGCTTTCCGGACTTCGACTGTGATCCGACACTTGTCGACGCGGTCGCCGCCGCGATGCGCGCCGGCCTCAACCAGTACCCGCCGATGGCCGGCGCGCCGGTACTGCGGGAGGCGATCTGCGCGAAGATCGAGGCGCTCTACGGCAAACGGTACGACCCAGGCAGCGAGGTGACGGTCACCGCCGGCGGCACCCAGGCGATCCTGACCGCGGTGCTCGCCGTCGTGCACCCCGGCGACGAGGTGATCCTGCTCGACCCGTGCTACGACAGCTACGAGCCGAATGTCGAGCTCGCGGGCGGCCGGGCCGTCCACGTGCCGCTGACGCCGGGCAGCTTCGAGCCCGATTTCGAGCGCATCGGCGCGGCGATCACGCCCCGCACGCGGGCGATCGTCATCAACACGCCGCACAACCCCACCGCGACGGTCTGGTCGGCGCGCCACATGGAACAACTGACCGAGCTGCTGCGGCCGACCCCCATCATCGTGATCGCCGACGAGGTCTACGAGCACATGGTCTACGACGGCGAGCGCCACCAGAGCGTCTCCCGCTTCCCCGAGCTCGCGGCGAGGAGCTTCGTCGTCTCGAGCCTCGGCAAGACCTACCACGTCACCGGCTGGAAGGTCGGCTACGTGACCGCGCCGCCAGCGTTGACGGCCGAATTCAGGAAGGTCCACCAGTTCAACGTCTTCACGGTCAACACGCCGATGCAGCACGGCCTCGCGACGTTCATGGCCGACGCCAGCAACCACCTCGGCCTGCCCGCGTTCTACCAGCGCAAGCGCGATCTGTTCCGCAGCGGTCTGGCCGCAACGCGCCTGCGCCCGCTGCGAACGAGCGGCTCCTACTTCCAGTGCGTCGACTATTCGGCGATCAGCGACGAGACCGAAGACGCGTTCTGCCGCCGCCTCGTGACCGAGGTCGGCGTGGCCGCGATACCGCTCGCGGCCTTCTATGCCGATGGCTTCGAGCAGCGCATCGTCCGGTTCTGTTTCGCGAAGAAGGACGAGACGCTGGCACTCGCGCTCGACCGGCTGGCGACGCTCTGACGCTCCAAGCCGCCGGTCAGTTCGATCGCGGAGCCGTCGGCAGGCCGGGGAACTCGAGCTCGAGATCGACGAAGGCCGACTCGTTCGCATAGCCGGGTGCCCGGCGCAGCGCGGAGGGGATGGTTTCGGTGCTCTCGACGATCCCGCCCGCCCGGGGCGGCAATGCCGGAATCGGTACCCGCAACCGGGCCGGCGCGGCGGCCGGCACGACCGTCGGTCGGCGGCCCGCCTCGGCGGTGGCCGTCAGGCGAGCGATTGGTGCAGCCGGCGCGGCCGGGCCGATCGGCAGCAGCAGATCGACCGCGCGGGGTGCGGAGCCGCGCGCGCCCTCCTCGCCGGCGTCGCGGTCGCGTGCGCTCGAGTGCAGCAGCATCAGCTCGCGATACGCCGGCAGATCGAAGCCGACGTCTTCGGCGCCGCGACGGAACATCAACCGGTCCAGCGCCTGCATCGCCGCCGCCGGCGTGGCCCAGAGCGCCTTGATTCGCGCCAGGACCTCGGGATACTCCTCGAGGCTGCGCTGGCGGCCCGGGTCGGCCTGCCACGCGGGGGCTTCGGCGGTGAAGTGGCGCACGACGCGACTGCGAACCTTCTCGTACTCGGCCCGGTCGCCGAGCCGTCGGTGGATCTCCATCAGCTTGAGCAGGGGCAACGGACCGGCATCGGCGTGGTCGCGCAGCAGTTCGATGGCAGCGTCGTCCTGGCCGAGCACGACGAAGAAATCCGCCTGTTGTTCGATGTCGACGAGTTCCACGGCACCGTCCCGCTGCGCCGGTGCCGCGGTGCCCGGACCCGGTGATCCCGCGGCGACGAGGGCCGGTGCGCTCTGGGAGGCCGGGCTCGTCGGTGCGGCGCGACCAGCGACCGGCCCGGCCGCGAGGGGCGCGGGGGCGGCGACAGCAGGGGACGCCGGCAGAAGCTCCGACGAAACGGCTTCGGACAAGCGCAGAAGCGGCGCGGCCGGCACACCCTCGGCGCGCACCGCGGCGAGCCCGTTCGCCGCCGCCTCGTCGGGCGACGGCGCGTTCAGCCAGCGCGCCGCGGCGCGGTCCCGCGAGCGCCGTCCGAGCAGGCCGCAGACGGTCATCGTCAGGAGCAGGCAGAGGGCTGCCAGG
>CAZZWY010000385.1:2194-4709 GCA_964657785.1 uncultured Acetobacteraceae bacterium | reverse complement strand
CCTCCAGCAGCCGCAGCATGGACTCGGTCGAGCGTATGAAGCGGCGCTGCCCGTCCTGCGGCGTCTGGCTGCCGAAGCCGCTGGTCTGGTAGAGCACCGGCAGGAGTGTGAAGCCGATGCCCACGACCTCGGCCGCGCGCAGGAGCGCGAGGCTCAGGGTCGCATCGTCCGTGTACGGCCGGCCGTCGGGGGCGTGGTGGAGGTATTGGAACTCGCAGACATGGGTGTAGCCTGCCTCGAGCATCTCGACATAGAGCCAGGTCGCGATCGACTCGACGTCTGCGGGGGTCAGGCGTGCGGCGAAGCGATACATCAAGGTGCGCCAGCTCCAGAAGCTGTCGTGGCCGCCGGCGCGGTACTCGGTGAGCCCGGCAAAGGCGCGCTGAAAGGCGTGCGAGTGCAGGTTGGGCAGACCGGGCAGGACCGGCCCGCGGGCGCGGGCAGCGCCAGAGGCATCCGGCGCATCGACCTGCACCGCCGTGAGCGTGCCGGTATCGTCCCAGGTGAGCCGCACGTTCTTCGCCCACCCGCCGGGTAGCAATGCGTCGGCCGCGAAGAGCGTCGTCGTCATCCGGCGGAGGGCCCGGCCATGCGACCCTGCCGGACCGCCGTGCGCAGCGGCCGGTGGCCGAAGGCATAGGCCAGCTCGGCGACGTCGTGCACGTCCCACAGCACGAAGTTGGCCGGCTGGCCGAGGTGCAGCGCGCCGTGCGACGCCTGCAGGCCGAGCGCTTGCGCCGCATGGCGGGTGACGCCGGCGAGCGCCTCCGGCACTGTCAGCCGAAACAGGGTGCAGGCCATGTTGACCATCAACAGCAGGCTCAGCGCCGGCGAGCTGCCGGGGTTGTGATCGGTCGAGACGGCCATCGGCACGCCGGCTGCGCGCAGCGCTGCGATCGGCGGCCGCTGGGTGTCGCGCAGCGTGTAGAACGCGCCCGGCAGCAGCACCGCCACGCTGCCGGCCTGCCGCATGGCCGCGATGCCGTCGGCCGACAGATGCTCGACGTGGTCGCACGAGAGCGCGCCGTAGCGCGCCGCGAGCGCCGCGCCGCCCATGTCCGAGAGCTGCTCCGCGTGAAGCTTGACCGGCAGGCCGAGCGCACGCGCCGCCCGGAACACGCGCTCGGTCTCAGCGAGCGAGAACGCGATCCGCTCGCAGAAGACGTCGACCGCGTCGACCAACCCTTCGGCCGCCAGTGCCGGCAGCATCTCGTCGCAGACGAGGTCGACGTAGGCGCCGCTGCGGCCAGCGTACTCCGGCGGCAGCGCATGGGCGCCGAGGAAGGTGGTTCGGACGGTGACGCCGTAGACCTCGCCGAGCCGGCGGGCGACGCGCAACTGCTTGCGCTCGTGCGTCAGCGCGAGGCCGTAGCCCGACTTGATCTCGATCGCGCACACGCCGTCGGCCAGCAGCTGCTCGAGGCGCGCGGCGCTCTGCGCGAACAGCGTGTCTTCGTCGGCCTCGCGGGTGGCGCGCACCGTCGAGACGATTCCGCCGCCGGCACGGGCGACGTCTTCGTAACTGGCGCCTGCGAGCCGCATCGCGAACTCGTCGGCACGCTGGCCGCCGTAGACGAGATGGGTGTGGCAGTCGACCAGGCCCGGCGTGACGAGTGCGCCGCCGCCGTCGATGCGGGGCAGGGCCTCGCGTCCGGCAGGCAGCGCGTCGCGTCGGCCGACCCAGCGGAGCTGTCCGTCGCTGACGACGAGGGCCGCGTCGTCGAGCGCTTCCGCGCCGTCGGCGAACGCGCTGGGCGCGATCCGGAGGTGTTCCCACACCCCATCGGCGGAGGTCAGTGATGGCAGCGTCATGGCGGGCCTTCGACGGCCGCGCGGGTCAGGCGAACCCCGATCAGCACCGACTTGCCCTGTGCGGGCGTCGCATGCCAGCGGCGGGGGCCGCCTTCCCACCAGACGCCGGTGCCAGCGTCGAGCGTGGTGGCTTCTTCCGCGTCCAGCCGCCAGCGTCCCTGCCAGGCGAGCAGCAACCCGGCCTCGGCCGGCGGAATCGATTCGCTCGCGGTCGACACGCCCACGTCCGCGTGCCACCGGCCGCGCCGCGTCATCAGGTTGAAATCGGTCGACGCGCTGCCGAGCGGTTCGCCCTCGATCGACACCTCGCCGGCGAAGCGGAGCGGTGTGTGCGGCGGGCCGAGGCGATGGTCGATGACGCCGTCGCGGGAGCGCAAGCGCACGTCCGCGCCCGCGAGCCAGACGATCGTACGGTCGACGCCGGGGAAGGTCGAAAACGGCCCGGCCCGATCGATGCTCGCGAGGCTCGCGCGCCACTCGAACGCGTCGAGACCCGCGCCCGCCGGCACGCAGACGATCTCGCGCGTCGACCCGCCGCCGTTTTTCCAGGGGCTGACCGGCAGCGTCGCGGTGTCGAAGAAGTGCGGGGCCACGGTCAGGTCAAGACACCATCGGCAGATTCAGCCCCTGCCGTTTCGCGGTCTCGATGGCGACGGCATAGCCGGCGTCGGCATGCCGCATCACGCCGGTCGCCGGGTCGTTC
>CAZZWY010000385.1:0-2184 GCA_964657785.1 uncultured Acetobacteraceae bacterium | reverse complement strand
ACCCGTTCGATGCGCCGGTCGGCCGCTTCGGTGCCGTCGCAGACGATCACGACGCCCGCGTGCTGCGAGTACCCCATGCCGACACCGCCGCCGTGATGCAGGCTGACCCAGGTCGCGCCGCCGGCGGTGTTGAGCAGCGCGTTGAGCAGCGGCCAGTCGGACACCGCGTCGCTGCCGTCCTGCATCGCCTCGGTTTCGCGGTTTGGGCTGGCGACGGAGCCGGTGTCGAGGTGGTCGCGGCCGATGACGATCGGCGCCTTCAGCTCGCCGCTTCGCACCATCGCGTTGAACGCCAGCCCGGCGCGGTGCCGCTCGCCGAGCCCCAGCCAGCAGATCCGCGCCGGCAGCCCCTGGAAGGCGATGCGCTCGTGCGCCATGTCGAGCCAGCGCCGGGTATGCAGGTTCTCGGGGAAGAGCTCCTTGACCTTCGCATCGGTCTTGTAGATGTCCTCCGGGTTGCCGGAGAGCGCCACCCAGCGGAACGGCCCCTTGCCCGCGCAGAACAGCGGCCGGATGTAAGCCGGCACGAAGCCCGGGAAATCGAAGGCCCGGGCGACCCCGGCATCGAACGCGACCTGGCGGATGTTGTTGCCGTAGTCGACGGTCGGCACGCCCATCGCCTGGAAGTCGAGCATCGCCTGCACGTGGACCGCGCACGACCCGGCCGCGGCCTGGCGCAGCGCCGGGTGCCGGGCCGGGTCGGCCTTGGCTCCGTCCCACTCGGCGAGCGTCCAGCCGAGCGGCAGGTAGCCGCTCGCGAGGTCGTGCGCCGAGGTCTGGTCGGTGACGAGGTCGGGCCGCGGCGCGCCGGCACGGCTGCGTCGCACCAGCTCGGGCATCACCTCGGCCGCATTGCCGAGCAGGCCGATCGACACCGCCTGCTTCGCCCGGGTGTGCTGCTCGACGAGGGCGAGCGCGTGATCGATGTCGCTCGCCTGGACGTCGAGATAGCGGGTGCGGAGCCGGAAGTCGATGCTCGCCTGGCGGCATTCGACGGTGAGCGAGACGGCGCCCGCGAGCGTTGCCGCCAGGGGCTGGGCGCCGCCCATGCCGCCGAGGCCGGCGGTGAGGATCCAGCGGCCCGCGAGATCGTTGCCGTAGTGCTGGCGGCCGGCCTCGACGAAGGTCTCGAAGGTGCCCTGCACGATGCCCTGGCTGCCGATGTAGATCCAGCTGCCCGCCGTCATCTGGCCATACATCATCAGGCCCTTGCGGTCGAGTTCGCCGAAGTGCTCCCACGTCGCCCATTTCGGTACCAGGTTCGAGTTCGCGATCAGGACGCGCGGCGCGTTCTCGTGGGTCTTGAAGACGCCCACCGGCTTGCCCGACTGAACCAGCAGCGTCTCGTCGTCGCCGAGCGCCTTCAGGGAGGCGACGATCTTGTCGAAACTCGGCCAGTCGCGCGCCGCGCGGCCGATACCGCCGTAGACGACGAGGTCCTGCGGCCGCTCGGCGACGTCCGGGTCGAGGTTGTTCTGCAGCATGCGCAACGCCGCCTCGGTGAGCCAGCTCCGGCAGCTCAGCGTGCTGCCACGGGCGGCGCGGATGACGCGGCTCGCGTCGTGGCGCGGGTCGGCAGGGGCGGGGCGGAATTTGTCGGTGGCGTTCATCAGCGCTCCTTGTGAAGTCCAAGAGGATGGCTCGGCAGGACCCGGCGGAGGACGCCCGGCCCTTCACCGCTTCGCGCCCAGCGGCGCATCGCCTCGAGGTCGGGGGCGAGGAAGCGGTCCTGATCGATGAACGCGACCGCACGGCGGATGCGGGCGAATTCGGCCTCGATCAGCGGCGAACTCCTGAGCGCGACGGTGCCCGGTTCGCGCTTCAGTTCGATCCCCTGCGCCGCCGCCATCGCCTCGATGCCGACCACGACGGCGGTGTTGTCGACCATCTCGCCGAGGCGCCGCGCGGCGAAGGTCGCCATCGACACATGGTCTTCCTGGTTCGCGGAGGTCGGCAGGCTGTCGACGCTTGCCGGATGGGCGAGCGACTTGTTCTCCGACGCCAGCGCCGCGGCCGTCACCTGCGCGATCATGAAGCCGGAGTTGACGCCGCCGTCGCGCACCAGGGTGTTGGAGCCGACGCCGAGGACCGTGAGCGACACGCCGGGATCGAGAGCGGCCAGGAAACCCGCCAGGTCGTCTTCGCCCTCGGGCAGGAACAGCGCCTGCGCCGGACCGCCGACCC
>CAZZWY010000384.1:0-4721 GCA_964657785.1 uncultured Acetobacteraceae bacterium | reverse complement strand
CTTCGTCTCCACCCTCAAGGAAGCGCCTGCCGACGCCGAGGTCGCGAGCCACCGGCTGATGACGCGTGCCGGGATGATCAAACGGCTCGGTGCCGGCATCTACAGCTACATGCCGATGGGCTTGCGGGTCATCCGCAAGGTCGAGGCGATCATCCGCGAGGAAATGACGCGCGCTGGCGCGGTCGAACTGCTGATGCCGGTGGTTCAGCCGGCCGAACTCTGGCAGGAAAGCGGACGGTTCCAGAAATACGGGCCCGAGCTTCTGCGCATGAGGGACCGTCACGAGCGCGACTTCGTGATCCAGCCGACGAGCGAAGAGGTCATCACCGACATCGCTCGGCAGGAACTGCGCAGCTATCGCAGCTTGCCGAAGAACTTCTTTCACATCCAGACCAAGTTTCGCGACGAGCGCCGTCCCCGGTTCGGCGTGATGCGCGGCCGCGAGTTCACGATGAAGGACGCGTACTCGTTCGACCGTGACCTGGACGCCGCACGCAAGAGCTACGCCCAGATGTACGACGCCTACGTGCGCATCTTCGAGCGCATGGGCCTCGACTTCCGTGCCGTCTCGGCCGATACCGGGGCGATCGGCGGCGACGTCTCGCACGAGTTCCAGGTGATCGCGGACACCGGGGAGGATGCGATCGTCTACTGCCCGACCTCCGACTACGCCGCCAACATCGAGCTCGCCGAAGCGCTGCCCCTGATCGCCGAGCGTGCCCCGCCGCGCGCGCCGATGGTCAAGACGCCGACGCCGTCGGCGAGCACCTGCGAGCAGGTCGCCGCCCTTCTCAACGTGCCGCTGCAGAGCACCGTGAAGTCGATCGTGCTCGCGACCGACACCCCCGGCGGCGGCGGCGAGGCGGCGTCCAGCACGGTGTGGCTGCTGCTCCTGCGCGGCGACCATTCCCTCAACGAGATCAAGGCCGGCAAGTTGCCGGGTCTCGAAGGCGGCTTTCGTTTTGCCACCGGCGCCGAGATCGACGCCCATTTCGGTTGCAAACCCGGCTACCTCGGGCTGGTCGAGATGAAAAAGCGCGTGCAGGTGATCGCCGACCGCACCGTTGCCGCGATGAGCGACTTCATCTGCGGCGCCAATGACGCCGACTTCCACTACACCGGCGTCAACTGGGGCCGCGACGTCCCCGAGCCGGACCGGGTCGCGGACATCCGCAACGTCGTCGAGGGCGACCCGTCGCCCGACCGCGCCGGCATCCTCGCGATTCAGCGTGGCATCGAGGTCGGCCATGTGTTCCTGCTTGGAACCAAGTACAGCGAGGACATGAAGGCGACCTTCCTCGACGAGCACGGCAAGCCACAACTCCTGCAGATGGGTTGCTACGGCATCGGCGTGACGCGCATCCTCGGCGCGGCCATCGAGCAGAACCACGACGTGCGCGGCATCGTCTGGCCCGCGGCGCTGGCGCCTTTCTCGGTCGTCATCTGCCCGATCGGGTACGACCGCTCGACCGACGTCCGGCAGGCGGCCGACACGCTCCACGACGAGCTCGGCGCGCTCGGCATCGACGTCATGCTCGACGATCGGGGCGAGCGGCCGGGCGCGATGTTCGCCGACTGGGAACTGATCGGCATTCCGCACCGCGTCGTGATCTCCGAGCGCTCGCTCAAGGCGTCGCAGGTCGAGTACCAGGGCCGTCGCGATGCCGCGGCCTCGGTGCTCGCGATCGGCGATGCGCCGGGCTTGCTGAAGGAAAAGCTGGAAGGGTGACGGGTGGAGCGCCTGCCGCGGCGGCGCATCGGTGTCGGCTTGTTCTCGACACTCGTGCTGGCGCCCTGGCTCGGCTCGCCGCAGTCGGCCCTGGCCGGCGCGCAGGTGGAGGAGCCGCTCGCCGACAGCGTGCGCTCGGCGCTCGCCGCCGCCGTCGCCGACAGCGCCCCGCCGCGGCCGACCTTCGAGACGATCGAGGCGCGACTCGCCTACCTGCGCTGGCTGGGCGAGATGAGTGCGCGCCTCAAGCAGCGCGAACCCGAACTGTCGCGCCGCGTCGACTTTCTCGCCACGGCATGGTACGAGAGCCGGCGTTCCGGCCTCGAGACCTCCCTGCTCCTCGGACTGATCCAGGTCGAGAGCGGCTTTCGTCGCTGGGCGATCAGCAGTGCGGGCGCGCGCGGCTACACCCAGGTGATGCCGTTTTGGGCGCGCAGCATCGGCGATGGCGACGCGAGCCGGCTCTTCCACATGCAGACCAACCTTCGGTTCGGTTGCGTGATCCTGCGCCACTACCTGGATCTCGAGCGCGGCGATCTCTATCTCGCGCTCGGCCGCTACAACGGCAGCCGCGGGCGGCCCGAATACCCGAACGCGGTGTTCGCGTGCGAACGGCTCTGGCGCTACCGGCCGGCCGCCTGATCACGCCGGTCGTCGGTGTCGAGCCCGGTCACAGGCCGTGCCAGACCTTCGGCGACGCACCGCCCACGCCGAGCAGATGGAGCACGCGTTCGACCGTTTCATCGACCATCTCGGCGATCGTCCCGGGCCGGTGGTAGAAGGCCGGCAGCGGCGGAAAGATGACGCCGCCCATCTCGGTCACGGCCGTCATGTTGCGCAGGTGCGCGAGGTTGAACGGCGTTTCGCGCACCATCAGGACGAGGCGCCGGCGTTCCTTCAGGGCGACGTCGGCCGCGCGCGAGAGCAGGTTGTCGGACATCCCGTGGGCGATCGAGGCGAGCGTCTTCATCGAGCACGGTGCGACCACCATCGCTTCGGCCGCAAAGGAACCGCTCGCAATCGCCGCTCCGACGTCGGCGGGGTGGTACGCGACGTCGGCGCACGCCTCGAGCGCCTTGCGGTCGAGACCGAGCTCGTGGTGGACGTTCAGGATGCCCGCGGGGCTCGCGACGAGGTGCGTTTCCCGCCCCGATTCCCTCAGGCGTTGCAGCAGCCGCCACCCGTAGACCGCGCCCGTGGCGCCGGTGATGCCGACGACGACCCGACCCGCGGCAGCAGCCGTCACCGCGACCGGTCCGCGCGCGGGTGCCGTGACGCTTCCAGCGGGCTCAGGACTGGGTCGTCCCGAGCGCCTGCTGCAACTCGCCCGCCTGGTACATCTCCATCATGATGTCCGAGCCGCCCACGAATTCGCCGCCGACGTAGAGCTGCGGAATCGTCGGCCAGTGGGCGTAGTCCTTGATGCCCTGGCGGATGCCTTCGTCCTCCAGGACGTTGACGGTTTTCAGCTCGGTCACGCCGCAGGCCTTGAGCACCTGGATCGCGCGCCCTGAGAAGCCGCATTGGGGAAACTGCGCCGTGCCCTTCATGAAGAGCACGACGTGATTCTTCTTGACGAGGTCGTCGATGCGTTGCTGAACGTCGGTCATGGTGGTCACGTGAAGCTGAAGAACAATAAAGCGTTTATACGGCAAAGCCGGGGCGTGTCGCAGCCCGGGCCGCGAAAGCCTCGATCGACGGTCAGAAGGAATAGAGCACGCCGACCTGCAGCAGCGGGGTGAGTCGCATGTCGTGGCCGGCGTCGTCGAGGCCTCGCTGCGTGCTTCCGAGGAGGCGGCTCGCCGTATTGTTCGCTCCGCCGCCCACGAGGCCCAGATCGGCGCTGAAGCTCCAGCCGCGCGACGCCGAAAGCCCGGTGTAGCCGACGCCCACGTACGGCAGGGTCGCCGCCTCGAGCCCCGCGTCGGCGCTGTAGGGCAGGGCGGACGAGCGAAGCGGACGGTTGCTGGTGCCGAACAGGCCGTCGGGCAGACTCGCCTGGCTGATCGAAAGCTGGGAGCGCGTGCCGATGATGACACCGCTGGTGGCGCGAAAGCCGCCGATCCCGCCGCTCGACGCGAGGGAGGGGGCGAAGTAGTAGTCGCCGAGCAGGTCGAGCCGGGTGAAGCTCGGCGCCCGCTTCACGGCGAAGCCGCCGCTTTCGAAACTGCCCAGACCGCTGCGCCATAACGGCACCGCCGATCCGTAGGTCAGCCGGCCCTGCCAGGGCGACCAGTTGACGGCGTCGGCGCTCAGGCCCGGGCCGTCGGCGGCGCGGGCGGGTGCGCTCCAGGCGGTGGCCACGCCGAGGAGGGCGACGAGGGCGACCCGGCCGGTGGGCGCAGCCAGGCGGGCGGAACGGGAGGTGCGCATCTCTGCATCCTTTCAACGACAAGAGTCCGACCGTTCGCGGGCGCAGAGCGTCTGCGATGCCCACGCCCTAAATGTACGCCGATCGGCGGGGCTCGTGTTGGGTTCGTCAGGGGCGGTGCGAGGGGATTGTTCCGTCGATGCCGGACCGCAACCGTCAGAACCGGCCGCCGGTGCAACGCGGGCGGCCGGCGAGGTCGAGCCGGGTGTCGACTGCCTGAAGCGCGGCGCCCCGCAGCAGCGCCTGGACCGCCTCGGCCTGGTCGTGTCCATGTTCCAGCAGCAGCCACGCGCCGGTTTCGGCGTGCGGCGCCGCCCCGGCCACGATGTCGCGCAGCGCGTCCAGCCCGTCGCCGCCGGATGTCAGCGCCTCGAGCGGCTCATGAACGAGCGCGGGCAGATGCCGGTCGCCTGCGGCGATGTACGGCGGGTTGGCGAGGATCAGGTCGAAGCGCTGCCCGGGAACCGCCTCCCACCACGACCCCTGCACAAATGTGACGGCCAGGCCGAGCCGTCGGGCGTTGGTCCGCGCGACGGCGAGCGCCGAGCCGCTGCGATCGGTCGCCGTCACGGTGGCGGCCGGTTGCCCCCGCTTGACCGCGAGCGCGATCGCGCCGCTGCC
>CAZZWY010000383.1:0-4732 GCA_964657785.1 uncultured Acetobacteraceae bacterium | reverse complement strand
AAGCTGGCCGAGGCCGGAACCGTGCTCGGCAGGACGTTCGAATCCGTCGGCGAATTCGTCAAGGTGGCCGGCACCGCGATCCGCACCATCGAGGAAGGCGTTCACGCGGTAATGGGCCTGCTGCTCAAGCCGATGCTGCCCATCCTCGAGCCGCTGCTCAAGCCACTGGGTGCAGCGCTGGAGCGCCTGTCGGGATTTCTGCGACGGCTGCTGGGCATTGCCGAGAAGGAAAGCTCGCACGTCGCTGCGGCGGTCGCGAGCCGGACGGAAGGCGCGTTGGCCCATGGCGGGCCGGCGCCGCATCCGACCGTCGCGCCCCATTCCGAACCACATGTCGCGCCGACCACGTCCTCCCCGGCAGCCAAGCCGCCTGCAACGACGCCGACCGCGCACGCCGCCGAAGTGAAGTCCCCGGCCAAGGCAGTTGCGTTCGTCGAAGAACATCCGAGTGCCGTCAAGGGTGAAGCGGGTCATCGCCATGCCGAGGTCGGCGGTGGCCATGAAGTGGTCGAGGTGCCCGATGCGACGGCGCCCTCGGGCATCGGCTGCGAAGTGCATTCGCCTCCGCCGTTCGTCAAGGTTCCTTGTCCCAAAGGCATGGGATCTCGTGAAAGCGGAAAGGTCGCGGTCAAGGAGCCGGAGATCCCCGAAGACACGCACAGCGTGCGCGACAGCCCCCATCCGGGGCGCTCCGGAGAAGGCGCACAGATCGGCAATTTCGTCCACGACCGAAAAATGAAGACCTACGAGCGCCTGCGCGAGCTGATTCCAGGGGAGCCGCAAGTCACGTCCGACATCATCCCGCCCGACGCGATCCCCGAATACAAGGTGCGCCGATACGGCTACCCGCCCGGACGAGAGCCCTCCATCGATCGCCTGGATCGCGGAGGCAAGACCGTCATCGAGATCAAGCCGTCGGAGTTGTACGAGCAAGGCCTGGCGGAAGCCAAGGTCTACGCGCAGGACATGGATCGACTCGAGCCGCTGCCCAACGGCGAACGGTGGCAGGCCAAGTGCGTCACCTACGACTACGAAGCGGTACGTGCCTACATGAAGCGGATAGGTCTGCTGGAATGAGCTCCTCCCCCCTCGTCCCCCGCACCCTCAAGGCCGCCATCGTCCTCGTCGACCCCGGCACCAACACGCTGCCCGCGCCGCTCGTGATCACGCTGCAATACAACCCCGACACGCTGACCCGCAGCCTGCAGATCAAGAGCATTCCGGAGAACGGCGACCACTCCGAGGCGCTTCGGTTGAAGGGGCCGCCGGTCGAGACGATCAAGCTCGAGGCCGAGATCGACGCCACCGATCAGCTCGAGCTTCCGCAGCAGAACGCGGTCACGCTGGCCTACGGCCTCTTTCCGCAACTCGCCGCGCTCGAGAGCATCGTCTACCCGAGCAGCCAGCAGTTGACCGCCAACAACATCGCGGCCGGCAAGGGGATGCTCGAGATCATCCCGATGCAGACGCCGCTGGCGCTTTTCGTCTGGAGCCGGTCGCGCGTGCTGCCGGTGCGCATCACCGACCTGAGCATCACCGAGGAGGCCTTCGACGTGAACCTCAACCCGATTCGCGCCAAGGTGAGCCTCGGCCTGCGCGTGCTCTCGGTCGACGACCTCGGCTTCGACCACAAGGGGGGCGGCATCTTCATGAGCTATCTCGCGCAGAAGGAAAAGCTCGCCAAGAGTTTCGCGTACGGCACGGCCGCATCGCTCGGCCTGGGGCGGCTGCCGTGAGCGGGACCGACCCCTCGCAGGCCCTGGCCGCGCTGCTGCAGCCGCCCGGCCTGCCGCAGACGGTCTTTCCGTCCACGAGTCGCTACAGCGGCCTCGCCACGGCGACGCTGCAGACCGCCTCGGGCGCGACCGTCGTCTACCTGACGCGCCGCTTCCTGCCCGACCCGGCCAGCCTCTCGGCCGTGCAGGTGCACAGCGTGACCGAGGGCGAGCGCCTCGACAACATCGCCCATGCGTGCTTCGGCGACCCGCTCCAGTTCTGGCAGATCTGCGACGCCAACCGCGCGATGCACCCGGACGAGCTGACCGCGGTGGTCGGCCGGCGGCTGCGCATCACCTTGCCCGCCGGCTTGTCCGGAGGCACCGGTGGATGAGAACCTGTGAACGAACCCGACATGCCCGCTCGTCCCGCCGAAAAGCGCCCACTCGGCGTTGCAAATGCTCGCAGTAGAAGGGACTACCGCTGCGCTTTGCGCCTTGATTGGGCGCCTTTCGACGGTCCGCCCGGACACGCCGGATTCATTCGCCGGTTCTGACAGGAGAATCGAATGCTCAAGGGCGTGACCCTCCAGCTCTACGTCGGGCCGCTGGTGCCGATCCCGGCGCCGCGGGCGGTGGTGGACGCGTTGACGGACGTGACCGTCACCACGAAGGACGTCGGTCGCAGCGGCTTCCAGCTGTCGTTCCAGGTGAGCAAGCAGTCGCCGCTCCATACCTTGTTCCTGCTCACCGGCGGCAGCGCGGTCAACGTGCTGCGCATCGTCGTCGTGGTGATCTTCAACGGCACGCCGCAGGTCTTGATGGACGGCGTCGTCACCGACCATCACATCCAGCCGGGCCAGCACGAAGGCTATGCCACGCTCTCCATCACCGGCGAGGACTTGTCGGTGCTGATGGACAAGATCGATTTCAGCGGCTTCCCGTTCCCGGCCCTGCCGGCCGAAGGGCGGGTGGCGCTGCTGCTGCTGAAGTACGCGCTGCTCGGCATCGCGCCGCTGGTGATTCCCAGCGTCCTGATCGATGTGCCGATCCCGACCACCCGCATTCCCGCGCAGGGGGGTACCGATCTCGCCTACATCAAGTCCTTGGCCGAGAAGGTCGGCTACGTGTTCTACATCGACCCGGGCCCGAAGCCGGGGCTCAACGTGGCGTACTGGGGGCCGCAGATCAAGGTGGGCGTGCCGCAGCCGGCGCTCAACACCAACCTGGACGCAGCGACCAACGTCGAGTCGATCGAGTTCGGCTTCGACAACAACAAGAACGCCATCCCGGTCCTGTACTACTACGACGAGCTGAGCAAGGTGCCGATCCCGATCCCGCTGCCGCCGATCACGCCGCTCAGCCCGCCGCTCGGCGTGATCCCGCCGATACCGACCCGGCTCGCGCCGGTGAGCAAGGATCTCTCGAAGTACAGCCTGCCGCAGGGCATCATGATCGGCCTCGCCAAGGCCGCGAAATGGGCCGAGGCCGTCAGCGCCAAGGGCGAGCTCGACGTGGTGCGCTACGGCCGGATCCTGAAGGCGCGGCAGCTCGTCGGCGTGCGCGGCGCGGGGCCGGCGTACGACGGCCTCTACTACGTCAAGAGCGTCACCCACCTCATCAAGCGCGGGCAGTACCGGCAGAAGTTCGAGCTGAGCCGCAACGGCCTCCTGTCCACCGTGCCGAGGGTGGTGGCATGAACGATCCAGGCAGCCACGAGACCGGCTCGATCTCGCTCGGACACGAGGAGCCCGACACGGTCGACCCTACCCGCTACTACGGCAAGTACCGCGGCACCGTGGTCGAGAACATCGACCCGGAGCAACGCGGCCGCATCATCGCGATGGTGCCCGACGTGCAGGGGCTGATTCCGCTCACTTGGGCCTTGCCGTGCGTGCCGATCGCCGGCAAGCAGGAGGGCAGCTTCATGGTGCCGCAGATCGGCGCGGCCGTCTGGATCGAGTTCGAGCAGGGCGACGCCGACTATCCGATCTGGGTCGGCGGCTTCTGGGGCACCGTGGCCGAAGTGCCGCTGGCGGCCTTGACGCCGCCGATGACGCCGCTCGGCCAGAACATCGTGTTCCAGACCACGATGCAGCACCTGCTGATGGTCAGCGACGGCGTGCCGATCCCGGTGCTGACGCCGCTGCCGGCCCCCACGCCGCCCGGCACCGGCGGCATCGTGCTGCGCAGCCCGAGCGGCGCCGTGATCGTCGTCAACGACGCCGGCATCTTCATCAACAACGGCAAGGGCGCGACGGTCGAGCTGGTCGGCCCGAGCGTGCTCGTCAACAAGACCGCCCTGGTCGTGACTTGACATGCCCGGCTTCCTCCTTCACGTCGGCGCCACGATGCAGTGCACGCACCTCGCGCCCGCCACAACGGCACCGGCGCAGCCGCGGGTGCTGGTGAGCGGCATGCCGGTCGCGGTCACGAGCAACGTGATCGTGGTGGCCGGCTGCCCGTTCCAGATTCCGTTCGGCGTCGGCACCAAGCCGCAGCCGTGCGTGAAGGTGCAGTGGACGATGTTTTCCGCGCGCGTGCTGGTGATGGGTCAGCCTGCCCTGCTGCAACCCGTGCCCGGCGCCGGCCCCGGCATCTGCCAGAGCGTCGAGCAGATCCCTCAGGGGCCGCCGACCGTGAGCGCGCTCCAGATGCGGGTGGTCGCCACATGAACATCGCCTTTCCCTTCGCGCTCGACGCCACCGGCCGCAGCGCCGCCGCGGGCGAGGACGCGCACGTCCGGCAGATGATCGAGCAACTCCTCCTGACCGCGCGCGGCGAGCGGGTCAACCAGCCCGACCTCGGCAGCGACCTGCTGCAGCTCGTCTTCGGGACGAACAGCGACGAGCTCGCCAGCGCGCTGCAGTTCACCCTGCAGGCGGCGCTGCAGAAATACCTCGGCGACCTGATCGACGTGCAGTCGCTCGACGTCCGGAGCGTCGACGCGAGCTTTCAGGTGAGCGTGCAGTACGTGCTGCGCCGCACCGGCGACGCGGCGATCGTCGAATTCCAGG
>CAZZWY010000382.1:0-4734 GCA_964657785.1 uncultured Acetobacteraceae bacterium | reverse complement strand
CCGAAGAAGCCGAACAACTGAAGACGACGTTGACCCCTGTCGGCGCCGAGAAGGCAGGCAACAAGGAAGGCACCATTCCCGCATGGACGGGTGGCCTCACCACGGCCACGCCCGGTTTCAAGAATGGCGAGCGTCGCCCCGACCCCTTCGCGGCAGAAAAGCCGCTCTTTTCGGTGACCGCGAAGAACATCGATCAGTACGGCAACTTCGTCTCCGAGGGCATCAAGGAAATGCTCCGGAAATATCCGGACTCGTACCGGCTCGACGTCTATCCGACGCATCGAACGGCCGCGATGCCGCAATGGGTCTACGACAACACCTTCAAGAACGCCACTCGGGCCAAGCTGATCACTATCGGCGGCAATCCGAGCGTCCAGGACGCTTTCGGCGGCGTTCCTTTTCCGATTCCGAAGGCGGGCGAGGAAGTGATGTTCAATCACGTGCTCAAGTACCGATCACCCGCCGATATCCACAAGACGTTCAACTCCTATTTGATGTCCGCTGACGCGAAGTGGATCAAGGTTGTGGCGGGCGTCAACGAGGAAACCTATCCGTATTATCGACGTGAGGGTCCCGCCAGCGCCTTCGGCGACAGCTTCTTCATGGTTCGATCCATCAACTCGGGCCCTCCCATTCGCGCCGGCGAGGCCATTGTCGCGAGGCAGAACATCGACTCCGACAACGACGCCACCTGGGTCTACCTGACCGGTCAACGCCGGGTTCGCAAGCTGCCTGCGCCCTGCTGCGACACACCGACGCCGTTTTCCGCCGGCGTGGTCTCGTACGATGAAGTCGAGGTCTGGTCGGGCCGGCTCGATCGATTCGATTGGAAGCTGGTGGGCAAGAAGGAAATCTTCGTTCCGTACAACACCAACCGGAGCAATGTTCCGTCGAGCGACGCCGCGTTGCTCGGGCCGGGGCACCTCAATCCCGATCACGTTCGATGGGAACTGCACCGGGTCTGGGTCGTCGAGGCGACCCTGCGCGCCGGACAGCGCCATCCGGTGGCGAAGTCGCGCTACTACGTCGACGAGGACACGTGGTCCGGCGTTCTGGGAGAGCGCTGGGATTCGAAAGGGCAACTCTGGCGGGTCGTCTTCACCTTGCCGATCGCCATGCCGGACGTGCCGGCGACGGCCGCCGTCACATGGGGGGTCTATGACCTGATCGGCGGAACGTCCTTCATCGCAACCTTGTTGAACGAGCAGGCGGAGCAGCTGGCGGTTCGGGCGAAGCCGTATGCGCCGGTGATCTTCACCCCCGATTCGCTGGCAGAGAGCTTGCGCTAGAAACATCTGGGTGCAGATCGAGCGATGTCGATGAACCAAGCGCTCTCGCTGGTCCTGCTCCTCGCTATCGGGACCGCGGGGACCGCGGGCGCCGCCTCGCCGACCGCGGGGGTCGACCCTCTGCAGCGACCGGCCCTGCAGGCGGCCCATGCGCAGCAGGCCGTGCTGCTCGGTTCGGCGCTCGCCGGCCACCGTTGGGTGGTCGTCGGCGAACGCGGGATCGTGCTGTGGTCGGACGACGAAGGCAAGCGTTGGCAGCAGGGTCAAACTCCGGTGAGCGTGACGCTGACGGCAGTGCAGTTCGTGACACCCGCCAAGGGCTGGGCAGTCGGGCATTCCGGTGTCGTGCTGCATACCGAAGACGGCGGCCTGAACTGGACTTTGCAGCTCGATGGCGCGAGAGCCGCGGCTCTGGTCGTGAATGCGGCGCGCGCAGCCCTGACGGGCGCCCCCGACCCGGATCGGGCCAAGCGGTCGCTGGCCGACGCCGAACGGCTCCAGGCCGACGGCCCCGACAAGCCGTTCCTCGACCTCTACTTCCAGGACGAGCGGGTCGGGTTCGTGGTCGGGGCCTACAACCTGATCTTTCGAACCGAAGACGGCGGTGCGAACTGGCTGCCGTGCGTCGACCGACTGGACAATCCGAAGGCGGCCCACCTGTATGCGATCCGGGGCGGAAACGACGGCGGAAAGACCATCTACGTTGCAGGCGAGCAGGGTGTTTTCTTCCGTTCAGACGACGGAGGCGAGAGCTTCGGCAAACTGCCGACACCGTATGCGGGAAGCTTCTTCGCCCTGAGCGTGTCGCCGTCCGGCGGGGTCACCGTAGCCGGATTGAGGGGCAACGCCTTCCACTCCGAGACCCGGGGTGCGAGCTGGAGCAAGGTCGGCAATCTACCGATGATTTCGATCGTCGCCGCTGGTATCGAACCCGCGAGGTCGACCGCCGATGGCGAACCGACGGCGTGGCTTGCCAACGAGGCGGGGCAGTTGTTCGCCAGCACCGACGACGGACGCACCTTCGCCGTGCTGCCGGCGCCACCCGGGTCGGCCCGCCTGCCACCGGTGACCGGCTTCCTGGCGACCTCCCCGCGGGGCGGCCTCGTCACCACGCTCCACGGTGTGATGACGATTCCGCTGGTCCCGCCCCCTCCGGGCCGGTGATCTTTCCGCGGATCACCGAGACTGAGAGGCTTTCCCGTGCTCCCCCCGACCGTTCCGCCGACGCGACCCATCGCCAGGACCCTGGCTGAATTCGACATTCACTCCGGTGGGTGGGTCGAGCGCATCCTCTTCAATCACCGGCTTGTGGTGATTGCCGTTTGCACCGTCGTCACCGTGATCCTCGCGATCTTCGCGACGCAGCTCAAGCTGCAAGCCAGTTTCGACAAGACGATCCCGAAAGGGCATCCGTTCATCGTCAACTACCTGGCCCACCAGAGCGAACTCAAGGGTCTCGGCAATGCGGTGCGGATCGTGGTCGCCAATCCGAAGGGGACGATCTACGACGCGCACTACATGGAGCAGCTCAGGCGCATCAGCGACGAGGTCTTCCTGATCCCCGGCGTCGAGCGGGAGAACATGAAGTCGTTGTGGACGCCGTCGACGCGCTGGGTCGGCGTCACGGAAGAAGGGCTCGAAGGCGGCCCGGTGATACCGAACGACTACGACGGCTCGCCTGGAGGCCTCGAACGTCTGCACGCGAACATCGACCGTTCGGGCGAGGTCGGGCAACTCGTGTCGCTGGACGGCCGATCGAGCGCGATCTACGTCCCGCTGCGGGAGCGCAATGCCGACGGAAGCGCATTCGACTACGCGCGTTTCGGAGCGGCGCTGGAGCGGTTGCGGTCCGATTACTCGAACGGCGAACTGCAGATCTACATCACCGGCTATGCGAAGCTCGCGAGCGATCTGATCGAAGGCCTGCAGACCGTCCTGACGTTCTTCGGCGTGGCAATCATGATCGTCGCCGCGATGGTCTTTGCCTACACGCGCTGTATTCGCAGCACCGGGCTGGTGGTCGCCGTTTCGATGATCGCCGTGGTCTGGCAACTCGGCGCGCTGCGCTTGCTGGGGTATGGGCTGGACCCCTACTCCATCCTGGTGCCGTTCCTGGTCTTTGCCATCGGCATGAGCCACGGCGCACAAAAGATGAACGGCATCATGCAGGACGTCGGGCGGGGCGCGCACAAGCTGGTCGCCGCGCGCTACACCTTCAGGCGGCTCTTCCTGGCCGGACTTACGGCTCTGCTGGCCGACGCGGTAGGCTTTGCGGTACTCCTGATCATCGACATCCAGGCCATTCGCGAGTTGGCCATCGCCGCCAGTCTGGGCGTCGCTGTCCTGATCTTCACCAACCTGATCCTGCTGCCGATCCTGCTGAGCTATGCGGGCGTGAGCCAGACCGCCGCAGTCCGCAGCCTGCGTAGTGAAAGAGACACGGAGACGGACGCGTCTCGGCCGAGCCTGTGGACTTTCCTGGGCACGTTCACCCAGCCTCGTCGCGCGAAGATCGTGGTCGTCGCTGCGATCGTCCTGGCGGTCGGCGCCGCGATGATCAGCACGCGCCTCCAGATCGGCGACCTCGACCCCGGAGCGCCCGAACTGCGACCCGGCTCCCGGTACAACCAGGACGTCGCTTTCACAAACGCGCACTACGGTGCGAGCAGTGATGTCTTCGCGGTGATGGTCAAGACCCCGGACGGGCAGTGCGCGGCTTACGACACGTTGATGCGCGTGGATTTGCTGCAATGGGAGTTGGAGCAAATACCGGGCGTCGAATCGACCAATTCGCTTGCGCTGCTCAATCGCCGTGTGTCGATCGGACTCAACGAAGGCAATGCCAAGTGGTACGAGTTGCTGCGTAACGAGGACATGCTGCGCTTCGTCACCTCCAACTCTCCGCGCGACCTGTACAACGATGCCTGCAACCTGCTCACCGTCTACGCCTTCCTCGCCGACCACCGTGCCGACACGTTGACCCGCGTCGTCTCCCATGTCCAGCGTTTCGCGCAGCTCAACGAGACTCCCGACGTGAAGATCCTGCTCGCGGCGGGCAGCTCGGGGATCGAGGCAGCGACCAACATCGTCGTCAAGAAGGCCTGGTGGCAGATGCTCCTGCTCGTCTACGCCGCCGTCGTGGTGCTGTGCTTTTTCACCTTCCGCAGCTGGCGTGCGGTGGTCGTGGCCGTGCTGCCGCTGATGCTGACATCGGTCATGGCCGAGGCACTGATGGTGATGCTGGGCATCGGCGTCAAGGTGGCCACGCTGCCGGTGATCGCCCTCGGCGTCGGAATCGGCATCGACTACGCCCTGTACATCCTCAGTGTGACGCTCGCTCGGCTTCGCGCCGGCCAGCCGCTTTCCAGGGCCTACCGGGGTTCGCTGCTCTTCACCGGCAAGGTCGTCATGCTGACCGGGGTCACCTTGTCGGCCGGCGTGGCCA
>CAZZWY010000381.1:0-4735 GCA_964657785.1 uncultured Acetobacteraceae bacterium | reverse complement strand
ACGTCGGGCGCGGCCGGGGAGCGCTTCTGGCTCGTCACCGCGATCGCCCGCAGCCTGCTGCCGCTGATCGGCGACGCCGATGCGGCGCTGGCTGCGATCGAACGCTACCGCGAGGAGTTCGCCGAATCGCTGCTGACGCGGTGGCGCGCCAAGCTCGGTTTCGCGACGTGCGAAGACGCAGATCGGGCGCTCGCCGACGACCTGCTGCGCCTGATGGCGACCGATGGCTGTGATTTCACGATCACGTTCCGGCGCCTCGCCAGGTTCATCAGCGTGCCCGATGAGCGCAGCGACGCAGTGCGGGATGTGTTCATGGACCGCGAAGCCTTCGACGCCTGGGGCGACCGCTACGCCGCCCGCCTGCGGCGCGAGGCGAGCGTCGACGCGGAGCGTGCTTCGAGCATGGAGCGCACCAACCCGCGGTTCGTGCTGCGCAACCACATCGCCCAGACGGCCATCAGCGCCGCCGTCGAGGGCGACTTCAGCGAGACGGAGCAGGTGCTGGCCGCCCTGCAGGCGCCGTTCGAGGAGCGCCCGCCGGGCGTGACCGCCGAAGCCGCGGAGCGCTATGCCGGCTTCCCGCCCGACTGGGCCCAAACCATCGAGGTCTCCTGTTCATCATGAGCGACACCACCCCCTCCGAGAAGACGTACGAGGTCAGCAAGAGCGACGCCGAGTGGCGCGCCCAACTCGATCCGATGCAATACCAGGTGGCCCGCCACGCCGCGACCGAGCGGCCGTTCACCGGCAAGTACTGGGACGAGTGGAGCGAGGGCCGCTATCGATGCGTCGGCTGCGGCACGCCGCTCTTTGAATCGACGACGAAGTTCGATGCCGGCTGCGGCTGGCCGAGCTACTTCGCGCCGGTCAACAGCGAGGTGGTCGAGCGGGTCGTCGACAGAACCCACGGGATGGTCCGCGTCGAGGTGCGCTGCAACAAATGCGGTTCTCACCTCGGCCATGTCTTTCCGGACGGTCCGGAGCCGACCGGAGAACGGTTCTGCATCAACTCCGCCGCGATAGACTTCGCGCCGAAGTAAGGTCGATCTCCGCGCGTTCGCTGTTGTCCCGAGCCGCCGCTGCGGCCCCTGCATGAAGATTTTTCTCGATTTCCTTCCGCTGCTGCTGTTCTTCATCGTCGGCAAGTACGCGGACGCGCACACCGAGTGGGCCGCGCGTTTCGCGACCGAGCACTTCGGCTTCATGGTGTCGGGCGGCGTGGTCGGCACGGCGGAGGCGTCGGCCTTGCTCGCGACCGTCGTCGTGATCGTCGCGACCGGCGTGCAGATTGCTTATCTGCTGCTGCGACGGCGCAAGGTCGATCTGATGCTGTGGGTGACCTTCGTGCTCGTCGTCTTTCTCGGTGGCGCCACGATCTGGTTCCACAACGCCAACTTCATCAAGTGGAAGCCGAGCGTGCTCTACTGGACGATGGGCCTGGCCCTCTGGCTGGCGCAGGCCATCTTCCGCAAGAACCTGCTGCAGACGCTGATCGGCGAACAGCTCCACCTGCCGAATTCGATCTGGCGGCGCCTCAACGTGGTCTGGGCGCTCTTCTTCGCAGCGCTCGGCTTGCTCAACCTCTACGTCGCCTACAACTTCCCGACCTCGACCTGGTTCACCTTCAAGGCCTTCGGTGTCACCGGGCTCATGATCGTCTTCATGCTTGCGCAGGGGCTCTACCTGAGCCGGTATCTCGAGGCCGAGCCGGCGCCTGTGCCGACGAAGCGCAAGCCCTGAGCCGCGACCCGCCCGATGAGTACGCCTGCCACCGTGACTGCCACCGACATCGAAACCTGCCTGAGGGAGGCGTTGCAACCGCAGCGGCTCGACATCCAGGACGACAGCCATCTCCACGCCGGCCACGCCGGCGCGCGCGAAGGGCGTCATTTCAGCGTTCGGGTGGTCAGCGAGCGCTTCGTCGGCCTCTCCCGGGTCGCCCGGCACCGGCTGGTTTATGATGCCCTCCAGGCGTCGATCCCGCGCGGCATCCACGCGCTCGCGATCGACGCCAAGGTGCCCGGCGATCCCTGATCCTGCCCCACCTCGCCACCGCCCGCTGGACCCGCGAAGCCCGCGCAGTCCCTGCCCTCCGGCCCGTCGGGGCGGCACGGCGCCTCCTCCCATCGTCCCCGTTGAAAGGCATCAGCCCATGAAGAAGAGTTTCCACGTGACCGGCGCTTCGCTGCTGGTGCTTTGCGCCGCGTTCGCGATGCCGGTAGCCCAGGCGCAAAACATCGCGATCGTCAACGGCAAGGCGGTGCCCAAGGCCCGCGCCGACGCGTTCATCAAGCAGATCCAAGCGCAGGCCGCGGCGCAGAATCAGCAGCTTCCGCCCGACCTCGATCAGCGCGTGCGCGACAAGCTCGTCCTCGACGAAATCTTCACGCAGGAAGCCGAGCGGCGCGGCCTGGCCTCCTCCGCCGACTACAAGCAGAAGATGGAACTCGCCCGTCAGGCGGCGCTGATCCAGGCGCTGTTCGTCGACCAGACGGCCAAGCAACCGGTCACCGATGCGCAGATCCAGGCCGAATACGACAAGGTCAAGTCGCAGGCGAGCGGCACCGAATACCACGCCCGCCACATCCTCGTCGAGACCGAGGACCAGGCCAAGGCACTGATCGCACAGATCAACGGCGGCGCGAGCTTCGAAGAGCTGGCCAAGAAGAACTCCAAGGACCCGGGATCGGGCGCGAACGGCGGCGACCTCGATTTCGCCGCACCGGGATCCTACGTGCCGGAGTTCTCGGCGGCGATGGTCAAGCTGAAGAAGGGCGAAATGACGCAGGAGCCGGTCAAGTCGCAATTCGGCTACCACATCATCAAGCTCGAAGACACGCGCGACGCGAAGTTCCCGCCGCTCGAGGAAGTCAAGCCGCAGATCCGCCAGCGCATCGAGCAGGAACGGCTCACCGCGTTCCGCGACGAGATGCGGGCGAAGACGAAAACGGATTACAAGTTCAGCACCAACTGATCGACATGCCCGGGCGCCGGACCGCGGGCCAGGATCCTGGACGCGTCGGCGTCACACCGCGAGTCGGCCGGCTTCGATGCGGAGTTGGCGGTCGCAGCGCGCTGCAATGCCGCGGTCGTGCGTGACCAGGACGAGCGTGGTGCCGGCCTCGCGATTGAGGGCGAACATCAGCGCCATCACCGTTTCGCCGGTGGCGAAATCGAGGCTGCCGGTCGGTTCGTCGGCGAGCAGCACCGCCGGCTGAACGACGAACGCACGCGCCAGCGCCACCCGCTGCTGCTCGCCGCCCGACAGCACCTTCGGGTAATGCCGCAGGCGCTCCCCCAGACCGACCCGCTGCAGCATCTCGGTCGCGAGAACGCGCGCATCGCTGCGGCCCTGAAGTTCGAGCGGCAGCATGACGTTTTCGAGCGCGTTCAGGTTGCCGAGCAACTGGAAACTCTGGAACACGAACCCCACCTTGGCCGCACGCACCGCGGCGCGCGCATCCTCGTCGAGCGAGAAGAGATCGATGCCCGCGAGGCGAACCGTGCCGGTGCTCGGCGTGTCGAGGCCCGCGATGATGGACAGCAGCGTGCTCTTGCCCGAGCCCGAGGCGCCGACGATGGCCGCTGATTGGCGCGGCGCCAGGGAGAAATCGATTTGATGGAGGATGGTCAGGGATCCGGTCGAGTCCTGGACCTGCTTGGTGACGCGCTCGACGGCGATGATGGATTCGGACATGAATGACGATCGGGGACGGCTCGTGGAAGGTGGAAGGTCGGTTGGACTGCCTGGAACGCGGGCCGCCAGGCGCGGCTCACGCCGGACGTGGCTGACCCACTTTAGCGTGGTGTCGCTGGGGCTCGCGGCAGGGGCCTGGCTGCCGCTGGGCGCGCAGGCGGCGACCGAGCCGACGATCCTCGTCGTCGGCGACAGCCTCTCCGCCGAATACGGTCTGGCGCGGGGGCACGGCTGGGTGGCCCTGATGCAGCAGCGCCTGGACCAGAAACGCCTCGCCGCGAAGGTCGTCAACGCCAGCATCAGCGGCGACACGACCTCGGGCGGCCGGTCGCGCCTGGCGCCCCTGCTGGCGCAATACAAGCCGGCCATCGTCATTCTGGAACTCGGCGGCAACGACGCCCTGCGGGGGTTGCCGCTCGACGGCACGCGCGCCAACCTCGCCAGCATGGCGGCCGCGTCCAAGGCGGCGGGGGCCCAGGTGATCGTCGTCGGGATGCAGGTGCCTCCGAACTACGGGCGTCAGTACAGCGAACAGTTCGCCGGGCTGTTCGCAAGCGTGGCGAAGTCCGAGAACGCCTCGCTCGTGCCGTTCATGCTCGAGGGCGTGGCCGACGCGGCCGACTTCGCGTCGCGATTCCAGCCCGACGGGATTCACCCGAACCAGGCGCAGCACCCCCGCATCCTCGACAACATCTGGCCGAGCGTCGAGCACCTGCTGCGCGGGCACTGACAGGCTACGTCCCCGAGCGACGCGGGGTATGGACGAGGCGGTCGCGGCGTCGGCCGGCCGCCGATCCGCCGCGCCAGTAAAGCGACGGCTCAGCGGTTGACCCCCGCGTCCGGCCGTGGACCGCCGGCCTCGCCGGGCCGCTGGACGGGCCGCGGTGCCTCGGCCGGCCTCGGCGCCTGCGGCTCGGGCGGGCGCTGCGGCGCCTTAGGCCCGACGTCATCCACTCGCACTCGATGAAGACCGACGTGCTGGTGGTGCCGGTGGCGCGGCTCCTGGGCATTCCGCTGGTCATCGAAGTACATGGGTAC
>CAZZWY010000380.1:0-4738 GCA_964657785.1 uncultured Acetobacteraceae bacterium | reverse complement strand
GCGTCGGCAGGAAGAGGATGAAGACGAGGGCGCCGAACTTGACGACGAGCGAGACGATCTTCGCGACCGCGGCTTCGCCGGCCGGCGTCACGTCGGGCTTGACGTAAGCCTTCCAGAAGTTGCGGGTGAAGAGGTTGGCCGCGCCGATCGACATCACCGCCGCGGGGACGAGCGCACCGATCGCGATCGCCGCGAAGGCGAAGCCGGCGAACCACGACGGGAAGAGCGCGTTGAAGAGCGCCGGCACGACGTCGTTGTTGGTCGCGGGCTTCAGGTGCGCGGCGTGCGCCATGTAGCCGAGCAGCGCGATCAGGCCGAGCAGCACGGTGTACGCCGGCAGGAAGACGGCGTTCTTGCGGATCGTGTTCGCGTCCTTCGCGGCGAAGATGCCGGTCAGCGTGTGCGGGTACATGAAGGCGGCGAGCGCCGAGCCGAGCGCGAGCGTGGCGTAGGGCAGCATCTGGCTGCCCTTCAACGTCAGGCCGGTCGCGCCGCCCTTGGCCGCGAAGTCGGCGGCCGCGCTCGAGAAGACGGCGCCGTAGCCGCCGAGCTTCATCGGCACCAGCACCACCGCGACCAGCACGACGATGTAGATCATCAGGTCCTTGACGAAGGCGATCAGCGCCGGCGCGCGCAGGCCTGCCGAGTAGGTGTAGAGCGCCAGGATCACGAAGGCGGCGGCGAGCGGCAGCTCGCCGGTCAGGCCGAGCGCCTTGATGACGACCTCCATGCCGACGAGCTGCAGCGCGATGTAGGGCATGGTCGCGACGACGGCCGTCACCGCGACGGCGAGTTCGAGCGGCCGCGAGCCATAGCGGCCGTAGACCACGTCGGCGGCGGTCACGTGCCCCGCCTTCTTCGCCGCCCACCAGAGCTTGGGCATGATCAGGAAGACGATCGGGTAGACGAGGATCGTGTAGGGCAGCGCGAAGAAGCCGTAGGCGCCGACGGCGTAGACGAGCGCCGGCACCGCGATCACGGTGTAGGCGGTGTAGAAGTCGCCGCCGACGAGGAACCAGGTGATCCAGGTGCCGAAGTTGCGGCCGCCGAGGCCCCATTCGTCGAGGTGCGCACCCTTGGCGGCGTCGGCGTCGCTGGCCCGCATCCAGCGCGAGGCGCCGAAGCCGAGCACGGTCACGAGCACGAAGAAGAAGACGAAGACCGAGAGCGCGGTCCAGTCGATCGCAGCCGGCGTCGCCATCACTCTTCTCCCTTGGCGAGGCCGTCGCGGTAGACGATCCAGATCAGCAGCGCGGTCACCGGCACCCAGAGCAGCTGATACCAGTAGAAGAACGGGAAGCCCAGCAATGACGGCAAGGTCCGGTTGTAGAAGGGAATCCAGAGCAGGCCGACGAACGGCACGATCAGCAGGAGTTTCATGGCGGATGCTGTTTTCGCGAGGTTCTCTTGACGCGATGGTAGCCGGGCAAGCCGCACGCCCGTTCAGTTCTCAGTCGATGAGCGCGTTGTCGAGCACTTCCACCCAGTGCCGCACCGGCGTCTTGGTGCCGGTCTGCAGATGCTGGATGCAACCGATGTTGGCCGAGACGATGCAGTCGGCGCCGAGCGGCGCGAGGCCCTCGAGCTTGCGGTCGCGCAGGCGCTCGGCGAGCTCCGGTTGCAGGACCGAGTAGGTGCCGGCCGAGCCGCAGCAGAGATGGCTCTCGTTGGTCGCCAGCGAGACCGCGAAGCCGAGCGCCTTCAGGTTCGTTTCGACCGCGCCGCGCAGTTGCTGGCCGTGCTGCAGCGTGCACGGCGGGTGGAAGGCGAGGGCAGTCGCGCCGTCGCGCGGGCGAACCTTGCCGCGCAGCGCGGGGACGAGCGCCGGCAGCAGCTCGCTCAGGTCGCGCGTCAAGGCCGAGACGGCCCGCGCGCGCGCGGCATAGGCCGGGTCGCGTTTCAGCGCGTGCCCATAGTCCTTGACCATGGCACCGCAGCCGGAGGCGTTCATGACGATCGCCTCGACCTCGCCGCGCTCGATGTGCGGCCACCAGGCATCGATTGCCCGGCGCATGTCGGCCAGGCCGCCTTCGGTGTCGTTTAGGTGCGTGCGGATCGCGCCGCAGCAGCCGGCGCCGTCGGCGACGAGTGTCTGGATGCCCGCCGCGTCGAGCACGCGGGCGGTGGCGCTATTGATGTTCGGCATCATCGCCGGCTGCACGCAGCCCGCGAGCACCAGCACCTTGCGGGCGTGCTCGCGGTTCGGCCAGTGCCGCGCCCTCGCGCCGGCCCGGGGCGGAACCTTGCGGCGGAGCGCTTCGGGCAGCAACGGGCGCACCGCCTGGCCGAGTTGCATCGCCGGGGCGAACAGCGGCGAGGTGAGACCGTTCTTCAACGTCCAGCGCAAGGCGCGCTCGGCCGGCGGCCGCTCGACCTTCGCATCGACGATGGGCCGGACGATCTCGATCAGGTGCCCGTACTGCACGCCGGAGGGGCAGGTCGTCTCGCAGTTGCGGCAGGTGAGGCAGCGGTCGAGGTGAACCTGGGTGCTGCGCGTGACCGGCGCGCCTTCGAGCACCTGCTTCATCAGGTAGATGCGGCCGCGCGGGCCGTCGAGTTCGTCGCCGAGCAGCTGATAGGTCGGGCAGGTCGCGGTGCAGAAGCCGCAGTGCACGCACTTGCGAAGGATCGCCTCGGCTTCGCTGCCGAGCGGCGTGCCCTTGAACTCGGGGGCGAGATTGGTTTGCATCGGGGTGTGAATTCGGGCTACATGTCGGAATAGAGGCGGCCGGGATTGAAGAGCCCGAGCGGGTCGAACGACTTCTTCAGCTCCCGGTGGAGGCGCCCGAGCGGCGCGTCGAGCGGGGCGAAGGCGCCGCAGGATTTGTCGTTCCCGCGAAACAGGGTCGCGTGACCGCCGCAGCGGCCGGCGGCCTCGCGCACCGTCGCCGCGGGAAGATGGCCGACGAGCCAGCGCTGACCACCGGCCCATTCGATGAGCCCCTCGCCCTCGAGCGCGAGCGGGGCGGCGGTCTGTGGCACCGAGAGGCGCCAGAGCGATCCGCCCGCCGCGACGGCACGTTCGGCGGCGGCGAAGAACGGATGGTGCTGGTGGCGCAGGCTCTCCCAGAACGGCGCGGCCGTCTCGGGCGCGAGCCGCTCGCCGCCGATCCGGCTGGCCGCTGCGTCGACGGCGGCGAGCGCGCCGCTCAGGCGCACGCTGAGGACGCCGGCCTGCCAGGCGCTGGCGTTGAGCGGCAGCGGCTGGCCACCCCAGTCGTTGAGCCGGTCGAGCGCCGCCGCCTCGGTCATCTCCAGGCGCAAGGTGGCGGTGGCGGACGGCTGCGGCAGCACCTTCAGCGACACCTCGAGGATCACCCCGAGCGTGCCGAGCGAGCCGGCGAGCAGCCGCGAGACGTCGTAGCCGGCGACGTTCTTCATCACCTGGCCGCCGAAGCTCAGGATCTCGCCGCGGCCGTTCAGCATCGTCGCGCCGAGGACATAGTCGCGCACCGAGCCCGCCGCGGCGCGGGCCGGCCCGGCGAGGCCGGCCGCGACCATGCCGCCGACGGTTGCGCCGCGCTGCTCGGGCGGGGTTGCGGCGTTGCCGAACTGGGGGGGCTCGAACGGCAGGCACTGGCCGCGCGTCGCCAGCAGCGCCTCGAGCTCGGCGAGCGCGGTGCCGGCGCGGGCGGTCACGACGAGCTCGGTCGGCTCGTAGCTCGACACGCCCGCGAGCGGCCGCGTATCGAGCACGGCGCCGCGGGGGGCTTCCCCGTAGAAGTCCTTGGTGCCGCCACCGCGGATGCAGAGCGGTGTGCGCTCGGCTCGCGACGTCGCGAGCTGTTCGAGCAGGCGCTGGACCGCGGGGTCGTCGTTCAGCACCGCGCTCCCCTCACGCTGCGGGCAGGCTTCAAAACCGCGGCAACTCCGCGAAGGGCAGGAGCCCGCGCCGCACATGCATCTTGCCGTACTCCGCGCACCGCGCCAGCGAGGGAATCACCTTCCCCGGGTTCAGGAGCCCGGCGGGATCGAACGCCCGCTTCAACGCCAACATCTGCTCGCGCTCGGCCGGTGCGAACTGCACGCACATCGCCGACAGCTTCTCGATGCCCACGCCGTGCTCGCCCGAGACCGTGCCGCCCATCGCGACGCTGGTCTCGAGGATGTCGGCGCCGAAGAGTTCGCAGCGGTGCAGCTGATCCGGGTCGTTCGCGTCGAACATGATGAGCGGGTGCAGATTGCCGTCGCCGGCATGGAAGACGTTGGCGCAGCGCAGGCCGTATTTCCGCTGCATGGCGTCGATCGCGAGGAGGATGTCGGCGAGGCGCTTGCGCGGAATCGTCGAGTCCATGCACATGTAGTCGGGGCTGAGGCGCCCGGTTGCCGGAAACGCGTTCTTGCGCCCGCTCCAGAAGCTGAGCCGCTGCGTCTCGCTCGTGCTGACTTCGAGCCGGGTCGCGCCGCTCGCGCCCAGCACCGCCTCCATCCGGCCGATCTCCTCGGCGACTTCCTCGGCCGTGCCGTCGCTCTCGCAGAGCAGGATCGCGGCGGCGCCGAGGTCGTAGCCGGCATGCACATAGTCTTCGACGGCCGCCGTCATCGGCCGGTCCATCATCTCGAGGCCGGCCGGGATGATGCCCGCGGCGATCACGTTGGCGACGGCGTCGCCGGCGCGGCGGATGTCGTCGAAGCTCGCCATGATGCAGCGCGCGAGCTGCGGCTTGGGCACGAGCTTGACGGTCACTTCGAGCGACACGGCCAACATGCCTTCGCTGCCGATGAAGACCGTCATCAG
>CAZZWY010000379.1:0-4746 GCA_964657785.1 uncultured Acetobacteraceae bacterium | reverse complement strand
GACCGCCGAGGGGCGCGGCACGGGCTGCGACGCCGCCGCGGCCGGCGGGCCGGCACCCTCCGCCGCGGCCGGCCGGGGGATGACGCGGCTCGGGTCGCGCGGCGGGCTCTGGCCGTAGACCGTGCCGCCCGGGCCGATCGCACGCGCGAGCAGCTCGGTGGTGTAGCCGCCGCCCGCGCTCAGGTCGAGCGCGGTCAGGCCCGGCCGCACGCCAATGAACGCCAGCATCTGCTCGGGTTTGCGGCGCACGTCGGTCGCCCGGTCGGCGTCGCTGCGGTCGGGGGCGGCGACGATCGCGGCGATCCGGTCCGAGGAGAGCACCGGGGCCGGCGCCGGCGTCGGCGGCGGGCTCGTGCAGGCAGTCGCGAGCAGCAGGGCCGTCAGCCCGGACAGCAGCGCGAAGGGGGGCCGGTACCGGCGCAAGGGGAAAGACTGCATGGAGGTTCTCGGAAGACGTCGCGACGATCTTGCCACGGGTCGCAAGATCGCAGCGACGCCGCTTCGCGCGCGACGGCCGGCGCCGCTCCGGCGTCGGCGACCGCCCTCGCCGATGGGCGGAGCCGAGCCCGTAACATCCGCGCTGTCTCAACGCCCGCTGCCGAATGCCGTCTTCTCCCCCTCGGTCCTGGCCCGCCGATCTGCGCCAGCGGGCCGCCCGGCTCTTCCTGCTGAAGCTCGTCGGCGTGACGGCCTTCACCTGGCTCTTCTTCATCGGCTACTTCCACCTGCTGCGCTTCCCGGCCTATCCGGTCGTCGAGATGCCGCTCACGGCGCTCGACCGCTGGGTGCCGTTCCAGCCCGCCGCGCTCGTCGCCTACCTTTCGCTGTGGGTCTACGTCGGCATCGCGCCCGGGCTGCAGCGCAGCCTGCACGAGCTTCTCGTCTATGGCCTCTGGGCGGCGGCGCTCTGCCTCAGCGGTCTGGCGATCTTCTACTTCTGGCCGACACGCGTGCCCGCGTTGCCGCGCGACGACGGCGGCTTTCCGGGCTTTGCCGTGCTGCGGGGCGTCGATGCGGCCGGCAATGCCTGCCCGTCGATGCACGTCGCGATCGCGGTGTTCTCGGCGATCTGGGTCGACCACCTGTTGCGCACGGTGCACGCGCCGGCGCTGCTGCGCGGGGCCAACGCGGTGTGGTGCGCCGCCATCGTCTGGTCGACGCTCGCGCTCCGGCAGCACGTCGCGCTCGATGCCCTGGCCGGCGCGGCGCTCGGCATCGGCTTCGCGCTGCCTTCGTTGCGCTGGCGCCCGCATCGTCGCCACCCGACAAAGCGAGTGGATATCATCGAACATTGCTGAAACGTTTCTGCGCCGGCGCCACGCGGTGGCGTAAAAGAGGGCCCCAGGCCGACGCTCTGAGTTGTCCGCCCCCCGAGGGGAAGAGCAAAGTGGCAGAGCCACAATTGCTCATGAGAAAGCCGATCTGCACCATGACGACGGATACCGCACCATGAGTTCGCTGACAGAGTTGCAGGACATGATTCACGAGAAGTACGGCATCGCGATGGAGGACCTGACGCCCGATGCGTCGATGCGCGACAAGGGCTTCGATTCGCTGGCGCTGGTGGAATTCCTGTTCGCGGTGGAGGATCACTTCAAGATTTCGCTGCCCGACACGGACGAGAACCTGCAGACGCTCGGTCAGCTCGCGCAAATGGTCGACGAACTCAAAGCGAAGCAGACGGCGTGATGTCGGGCGGCGTATCGGCTGAACCGGCGCCCGGCACCGCCGAACCGGCGACCGGCCCTGGGCGAGGCGGCGCAACGTCGGCGGGCGCGGTGACGCGGGCATCGTCATGACGGGCGTGTCGGTCACGGGCCTGGGCGTGATCTCGCCGCACGGCGACGATCCGCGGGCGATGTTCGACGCGCTGATGGCCGGCCGATCGGCGCTGCAGCCGGTCTTCCCGGAACTGCCCAAGCCCGCCGCGGCGGCGCTCGCGCCGTTCGATGCCCTGCGCTGGTTCACGAAGCTCCAGCTCGCGGGCGTCGACCGGGTGAGCCAGATCGCCGTCGCCGCGGCCGACCTCGCGATGCGCGACGCCGGCGACACCGCCGACACCGACCCGGAGCGCATCGGCGTCTACGTCGGTTGCGGCATGGGCGGTGCCGCCGCGCTCGAGGCGGCCTATCGCAGCGCGTCGGGCCGGGTGCCGCCGCTCACGATCCCGGCCTTCATGCCGAACGCGCCGGCCGCGCACGTCGGGATGCGGCAGCGCGTGCACGGGCCGGTGCTGACGTATTCGGTCGCCTGCGCCTCGTCGGCGGTGGCGATCGCGGAGGCCGCCGCGGCGGTGCAGCGCGGCGACGTCGATCTCGCGCTCGCGGGCGGCAGCGAGGCGCTCGTCGTCCCCGGCGTCGTGCTCGGCTGGCAGGCGATGCAGACGCTCGCCACGTTCGAGCCCGGCGCCGCCGCGACCGCGGTGCGGCCGTTCGCGTCCGACCGCAGCGGCTTCGCGCTCGGCGAGGGCGCGGCGTTCCTCGTGCTCGAGTCGACCGAGCGGGCACGGCGCCGCCAGGCCCGCTCGTACGCGCGGCTCTCCGGCTGGGGCATCACCTGCGACGCCACCCACCTCACCAAGCCGGACGCGCCCGGTCAGGCCCGGGCGATCGGTCAGGCGCTCCGCCGCGCCGGGCTCGCGCCGCGCGACGTCGGCTACTGCAACGCCCACGGCACGGCCACGAAGATCGGCGACGTCGTCGAGCGCGAGGCGCTGGCCGCCGTCTGGGGCACCGCCCTTGACGACCTGCGCGTGAGCTCGACCAAGGGCCTGCACGGCCACCTGCTGGGCGCCGCCGGCGCGCTCGAGGCGGTCGTCACCGTGCTCGCGCTCGACCGCCGCGAGCTGCCGCCGAACGCGAACTGCCGCGAGGTCGATGCGGCCTGCCGGATGAACCTGGTGCCGGGCGAGGGCGCTGCCGCGCCTGGCCTGCGAGCGGCGATCAGCAATTCCTTCGCATTCGGCGGGACCAACGCCGTGCTGCTCTTCGAGCGCGCCTGAGCGCCCCACGGCGTCTTCCTGCGCGCGGCACAGGCCGATGCTGCCTCACGACATCGCATCGATCCTGGTCGCGCTCACGATCAGCACCGTCACGATGGCGGTCGCGCTGCCGGCGGTGATGGGGCAGGTCAGCCGGCCGGCGCGGTATGCGCAAGCCGGCGTGGCGATGCAGGCGATGGGGTGGGTGCTGCTGCTGCTGTCAGGAAGGACCGGCGGGGGGTACGCCGCGGACTGGGCGATGTCCACCCTGGCGATGGCGGCGATCTCGGCCGGGTTCGCGTTCAATGCCGCCGCTTTCGAGCTCTGGCGCGGCAGGACCACGCCGACGCGGGTGTCGGCGGTGATCGCGCTCGTCCTGCCGATCGGCTACGGCCTCGGTTTCCCTCACTACATGTTCCGCTTCGCCTGGGCCAACGGGCTCTTTTCGGTGCAATTGGCGCTCGCCGCCTTCGCGCTCGCGCGCCCGGCGTCGCTGCCGGTCGGCCGCTGGCGCTGGCTGCTCGTGGTCGCGCTGGTCGCGCAGCTGGTGGTGACGGCGTGGCGCGGCCTGCTCGGCGCCTTTTTCAGCGGCAGCTTGCCGAGCTTCCTGACGCCGCACCCGGTGAACGTCGCGTTCGCCCTGGTCGCCAATGCGACGACGGTGTTGTCGATGGTCGGCATGTTGCTGGCGCACCGTGATGAGGCGGCGCGTGAACTGCTGCGACTGGCGACGTTCGACGGCCTCACCGACGTCCTCAACCGGCGTGCCTGGCTGATGCGGGCGCACACCGAACTGGCGATGAGCGTGCGCTACGGCCACCCGCTCGCGGTGCTGATGATCGACATCGACCACTTCAAGCGGGTCAACGACACCCACGGCCACGAAGCCGGCGACCGGGCGCTGCGCTTCGTCGCCCGTGCGCTGCAGACGGCGATCCGGGCCGGCGACATCGTCGGGCGTTATGGCGGCGAGGAATTCTGCGTGCTCATGAACCACGCCGACCACGAGGCGGCCGTCGCCTTCGATCGGCGGATGCGTGCGCGTCTCGCCCACGAAGCCGTGGACGAACTCGGTTTCGAGCTCAGCTACAGCGCCGGCATCGCGCTGCGCGAATCGCCCGGGGACACGCTCGAGGCGATGCTTCGACGCGCCGATGCGATGCTCTACCGGGCGAAGAACGGCGGCCGCGCGCGAACGCTCGATTCGCGCGGCGAGCGGCTCGAGCCGGCCTGACGGGCAGGCGCGTCGCCGCTGTCAGCCTGGGCAGCCGCGGGCTTGCGCAACACCCGGCCGGGCGGCGTCGAGGCGCCACAGCGACGCGTCCGGCGTCGTCGCGACGACCCGGGCGAGCCGGAGGAACGCGAAACGCGTGGGTGAGTCGTTCGCGCCGATGAACCAGTTCACGGTCGACGCGCACGCCCGGATCGCGAGGCCGGCGGGAGTGACGAGCGGCGACGCCTTGCCCGGGGTCGCGAAGTCGGCGGCATCGGCCAGCTCCTTCCTCCAGTTGTCGCGCTCGCGCACGCTCGGCGTGCCCCAGTCGTCGACCACCTGCACCGGCGCGGTCAGGCCGGCATAGAACGGGACGTCGAAGTAGTAGTCGCGCAGCATGAAGACGGCCGGCGGCAGGCCCGCCGCCGCTTCGTGCGCGAGCGCGAGGCCGCTGACGTGCCCCGCGATCAGCGCCGCGACCTGCGCCGCCACCGACGCGCAGAGCTCCGCCGGACTCTCGTCGAAATGCTGATCTTCGCTGAAATCGATCAAC
>CAZZWY010000378.1:0-4747 GCA_964657785.1 uncultured Acetobacteraceae bacterium | reverse complement strand
CGCGCTCCAGGCGGCGGGCGAGCTGCTGGCGGACGGCGACAAGCCGTCCCTCCCGCTCGCGCTGGCATCGCTGCGCGTGCTGAGCCCCTGCACGAACGAGATGCTCGCCTGGGTGCGGCCGTCGCTCGACAGCGGCGCGGGTGGCGTGACTCTCCTGCTCGACATCGACCTGTGCGATCGCGAGGGCAAGGTCTGCGTGCAGATGCGGGGATTGAGGCACGAGTGGCGAGCCTCGCAGGAGCCAGAGCCGGCGCACGCGATGCGGATCGCGCCGGGCGCAACGCAGGAACAGCGGCATCCGACCGTCGAGACGCGAGGCGCCTCGGGGATCACGCTCGCGGCGCTGCGGGCGGAGAGCTTCGCGTCGAACGTCCCGGCAGCGCCGGTGCAGATCTCTCTCAGCATCGAAGCTTGAATCGCGAACGTTGCCGGTGCGTCGGGCCGCATCGGACCAGATCAGGACGGATCTCTCCATGGACGGTTTTCGTGTGACAAAGGTCGGTTCCGAGTGTGCGCTGCCGATCGCCTTGCTGGCCCTCAGCGCCATCCCGCTCATCGCCAGCGTGCGTCGCATCCTGGAGATGTCGGGCGGTGCGGCGGTCACCGCGGAGAACGCCCGGTTCTTCGCGGCGCCGGTGCCGATCGTGCTGCACATCGTGGCGTCCAACGTGTTCAGCATCCTCGGCGCGTTCCAGTTCGTCGCCTCGTTCCGTCGCCGCTCTCCCGCCTGGCATCGCAGGGCCGGGCGCGTGCTGGTGGCTTGCGGGCTGATCGCGGGCTTGTCGGGTCTGTGGATGACCCAGTTCTATCCGCGTGCCGAAGGCGACGGCACGCTGCTCTACGTCTTCCGGATGGTGGCGGGGGTCGCGATGGTCACGTGCATGGTGCTCGGCTATCGGGCGGCCCGCCGCCGCGACTTCACGGGGCATCGGGCCTGGATGACGCGCGGCTATGCGCTCGGCATCGGCGCGGGCACGCAGGTCGTGGTGCACATCCTCTGGCTGCTGGTCGCCGGGCTGCCGGACGAGCTCGCTCGCGCCTTGCTGCTCGGCGCGGGATGGGCGATCAACCTGGCCATCGCCGAGTGGGCGCTGCGCCGGCCGCCGGCGCGGCGCGTCAACGTGAAGGCCGCGGAGCCGGCGACCCGATGACGGGCGGGCAACGCAGGAACGACAAAGTGGAACAAGCCGATCCGAATGTCTTTCACAAGCTCTACGGCGAGAAGAGCTCGCGCCTCGTCTACCGCGACGACGATTTCCTCGACTATGCGCTGATGACGGTGCTGGTCGCGTGCGTGGCGGCCGCGGTCTACGGCCTGCTCCATCCGCTGACCCTGCTGACCCTGGCGCTCAGCGCCTGGATGGTGAGCGCGTTCGTGGTCCGGCATCGCGTCCGGCTGGCCGTCCCGCTGATCCTGCGCAAGCCCCAGGAGATCCTCTACATGGCCGTCTACAAGCTGCAGAACATGCGGCTGGCCTACTTCGCCGCGGCGCTCGTCCTGCTGGCCGAGAACGGGCTGATCGCGCTGACGCCGGATTGGCCGCATCACACCGCGCTGATGCGCCAGGTCGGCTTCGGCCTGTTCTATGCGCACCTGGCCGTCCTGACCTCCTACCGCACCGCGGTGCTCGTCTCGCATCTGCGTCACCGGGAGCACGTCCGCCGCTTCCTCATGGAGACGAGCTGGAAGGCGCAGCTATCGAGGCAGCCGAACATCTCGATCGAGATCCTGCATGCGTATTTCACGGGCCTGCTCACGCACGTGCTGTTGGTTGCGCCGTGGTATTTCGCTATTCTGCATTTCAGCTATTCGCTGGTCCTGCTGCCGGCGACGATCGCCGCCGGATTCTTCATTCATTCGCGCTTCCTGCGCGTCGTCAACGAGTGGTTCTATCGCGACCACTGGCTCGGACATCATTCGGAACTCGACTTCCTGTACCTGCACGGGCCGCACCACGACGCGATCCCGAGCGGACTGATCGGCGTCTCCGGCAACGGCTGTCTCGAAGGCGTGCTGCGCCATGCGCTGGGCGGCCCGGGCCTCTTCTACAGCCCCGTGGTGAGCTTCGCGATCCACTCCTTCGACGTGAAGGTCGACATCGACGGGCATCAGTACATCCCGGGGGTCTATCCGAACGTTCCGAAGGCGGTCCAGTTGATCAACCAGCATTCGACGCATCACTTCGGCAAGTTGGCGCCCTACAGCCTGGGCCTGAAGGTCGACCAGCCCGGCGTGCCGGACGAGCTCGTCCGACAAGCCGCGAAGGTGTTCAACGCGCAGCAGCGCAATGCCGTGGCGCTCGACGAGCAGCTCAACGGATTCGAATGGGACAACCCCCGCTACCGGCACTTCCTCGCGCTCTACGACAAGTACCTCGTCGCGGACCCCGACCCTTCCGCCGGCCCCTTGAAGGACTTTCGGACATGAACGCCACGCCTGTCGACGAATCGCCCCGCATCACTGTCGAGGATCGCGGCCAGGGCGTCTTCTGCATTCGCATCGCCGACACGGAGACGGGCAACACGCTCGCGCAAGCGTCGATCCGGCAGCTGTGGCGCGCGCTCGACGGCGTCGCGAACCTGCCGGCGCTCAGGGCCCTGATCCTGGAAGGCGGCGCGACGGACTTCCTGCACGGCGCGAGGTCGCCGCACGACGAGGCCATCGAGCAGGGGCTGTACCGAGCGATCGCGTCGTTCCCGTCTCCCGTGATCGCGGCCATGCGCGGCGGCGCGAGCGGCGCGGGCTTCCTGGTGGGCGCGCTGTGCGACTTCATGGTGTGCAGCGAAGCGGCGACCTACGGTTTCAGCCTGCCGGGCGCCGGACTCCATGCGACACGCGAGGAAGTCCGCCTGCTCGACGCCCGCTTCGGCCGGGCGCGCGCGACCGATCTGCTCGATCACCGCGCTCCGGCGACCGGCCGTCAGCTGCGCGAGCGTGGCTGGACCTGCGCTTTCCTGCCGGCGGAAAGGGTCGAGCCGCACGCGCGGGCGCTGGCCTCGGAGCTCGCCGCCAGGTCGCCGGACAGCCTTCGACTGCTGAAGTCGCACCTGTCGCGGCCGGTCCGCGAACTCGCGGAGGCCCTGCGCACGCCCCGGCCGGCGCAGCAGGCACCCTTGCGTCGCGCGAGTCGGCAGATCGCTGCGCCCAGCGAGCGCCTGCGACTGGAAGCGCCAGCCGACGATGTGCTGCTGGTTCGGCTGTGCCGTTCGACGCCGACCTGCGAGGCCGGCTCGCTGGTGGCCGACCTCTGCGCGCTGTTGACGGGCCTCGACGATCGCGGCGCCTGTCGAGCGATCGTCCTGGCGAGCGACCACCCCGACTTTCTGCCGGTATCGGACGACCCCGCGTCGCTGGCGGCCGCCCTGGCGCTCCGGAAGGTCGTGCGCACGGCACCGCTGCCCGTGGTGGCCGCGCTGGGCGCGCAGGCGAGCGGCAAGGCGTGGCTGCTGGCCCGGACGTGCGATGGCGTGGTGCAGGCCGGTGAGGGCACCCTCGACCTCGCCGACTGCCTCGATCACCCGTCCTGGACCGATCTCGCGGCGTGCCTCCTGGCCGAACGCTACGGCGACAACGTCGCTCGCGACATCGTGCTCGGCGGCGACGCGTGCCACGAGACGGCCGGGCCGCGAGGCCTCGGCCGGCTACCGGTCGCCGAGGAGCAACTGATCGACGAGGCCGTCGCGCTGGCGCGCTCATGGGCCGACGTGCCGCACGACGCGCTGATCGCCTCCCGGCGCGACGATGCGCTGGGCGACTGGCGGCCGGCCGACCCGGCACCGGACGCGAACGCGGACGCGGCCGGCACGCTGCCGCGCGGCGACCCCACGGTCATCCCGCTCGCGTCGACGGTCATCGCGGCGCAAGCGCACGCGGACGGCGTCGTCGTCGTGAGGATGGAGGACCGCGACGCGAAGAACCTGTTCTCGCCGGCGCTGGTCGCGGGCCTGAACGAGGTCTTCCGCCACATCGAGGATGCGCCCGCGTACAAGGTCGTCGTGCTCACCGGCCACGACCGCTATTTCGCCTGCGGCGGCACCCGCGAAGCGCTCGAGGCGATCCAGTCGGGACGCGCCAGCTTCACCGACGAAGCGACCCATCTGCTGGCGCTGAATTGCAGGATCCCGGTCATCGCCGCGATGCAGGGGCACGGCATCGGCGGCGGCCTGTCGCTGGGCCTCTTCGCCGACTTCGCGATGTTCGCCGCGGAAAGCAAGTACCTGAGCCCCTACATGAACTACGGCTTCACGCCCGGCGCGGGCGCGACGCTGATCGTGCCCGAGAAGCTGGGCCGCGATCTCGGCATCGAATCGCTGTTCGCCGCGCGGGAGATCGCCGGCAGCGAGCTGCGCGACCGCGCCGTGGCGCTGGCCGTGCATCCCCGCCGCGACGTGTTCGATGCCGCGATGGCCCGGGCTCGCCACATGGCGCGCCAGGCACGCAGCACGCTCGTGCGGCTCAAGCAGACCTTCAACCGTTCCATCCATGACCGCATGGAACGCAACACGCAGCAAGAACTCGCGATGCACCAGAAGACCTTCGTGGGGCGTACCGATACGCTCGACCGGATCAAGTCGAACTTCAACCCGTCGCACGCTGCCGCGCCGACGCCGTCGTCCGGGGCGGCCGGCGCTGCCGAACCGTCTGCGCATTCGCTGCAGGACATCGTCGCGTGCCTGAAGGCGCTGCTGGCCGAGGAGCTGCACATGCCGCAGGATGACATCGACGAGGACACCGCCTTCGTCGATC
>CAZZWY010000377.1:0-4748 GCA_964657785.1 uncultured Acetobacteraceae bacterium | reverse complement strand
AGCGCCGCCGGCAGGGCGCCGCCGAGCCACTCCGGGCGCCGGGCGAGCAACCAGCGGCCCGCGGCGAGCCCCCACGCCACCACGCCGACCCAGGGCAGCAGCGGCACGAAGTCTTCGGTGACGGGCTTGTACGTGACCAGGCCGATCCAGTTGGTGGGGCGGGTGTCGAACCACGCCGAGGCGACGAGCTGCGGCGCGAGCAAGGCGGCGAACCCGATGAGCCACAGCCACCGGCCGGCCGGCGCGACGAGCCGCATCACGATCAGCGACAGCGCCACGCAGTGCAGCACGCCGAAGCTGATGAAGCTGCGCGGAAAGACGAGCCAGGAGCCGACGCTCACCAGCACCGCGCAGCCGGCGATCTGCAGCCAGCGGCGCCAGAAGCGCGATGCCGTCTGACGCCGGTCGAGCGCGAGCGCCTGACCGATGCCCGCGATGCCGAGGAAGAGGCTCACGATGCAGGCGCGCTGCACCGTCCAGAACGGGTCGGCGTAGAAATTCTGGCGGGTGAACCGGAAATAGCTGAGATCGAAGCAGAAGTGGAAGGCGGCCATCCAGACGACCGCGACGCCACGCAATGCGTCGAGACGGTCGAAGCGGGCAGCGGAACGTTGCGACCGCGCCGGGTCCGGATGAACGATTGCGCGCGCCTTCTCCGCCGGGATCAAGGCGTCACCCACAGCCCCACGCCACAGGCCAGCGCCGCCGCCCGCAACGGGCCATCCAGGGACGCGATCGGCAGTTGCAGCCGGAGTGCCAGTTCGAGGTAGGCCGCATCGTATGAACTCAGACCGTAGCGCAGCGCCAGCGCCAGATATTCGCCGGTCGGAACACCATGACGGTCGATCTCGATCGGCAGCGACCGGATTTGCAGCACCACGTTCTGGGCGGCCTCTGCGGTCAGCCGCTGCCGGATGCAGGCGGTTCGAAGGACACTGGTGAACTCCAGCTCCCAAAGTGCGGGAACGACGGCGCGATCGTCCTGCAAGCGTTCGATGACCGCATCGCTGTAGGGCGTCGCCTGATTCTCCAGGAACCAGCCGCAGACCACCGAATTGTCGAGAACGAAAGGCACCGGACCTGCGGGAACGTCAATCCCTGCCTTCAGCCATCAGGGTGCGAAGGTCGCCTTCCACCGACACGCCTTTGCGCAGTTCACGAAGCGCTGCAATGGTGGTCAGCACGCGTTGACGCTGGCTCCCCGCACCCCGCTTCGCCGGTGCCGCGCCCACCAGGCGAGCGACCGCATGACCGCGCCGTGTGATGACGAACTGTTCGCCCTGCTCCACCTCGACCAACAACTCCGAAAGGCGGGTCTTGGCTTCGAAGACAGCGATTTCCTTCAAGGAGCATCTCCCGCGAAGAATTGGTTAACCAGATTGTAGCAATAGGCGACTATCCGACCCACACCCGCGCGTTCCCGAACATGCGGCGCCACGGGCTCGGCAGGCTGCGGTCGCCGGAGGTCCAGCTCATCTGCACGTTGCGCAAGACCCGTTCGGCGTGCGGCATCAGGGCGGTGAAGCGGCCATCGGGGGTCGTCACCGCGGTCAGGCCGCCAGCGCTTCCGTTCGGGTTGAACGGGTAGGCGTCGGTCGGCGCGCCGTGATGGTCGACGAAGCGCATCGCCCGGTGCACCGACGTCGCGTCGCCACGTTGCGAGAAGTCGGCGTACCCCTCGCCGTGCGCGACCGCGACCGGCAGCCGGCTGCCCGCCATGCCGCGAAAGAAGATCGACGGGCTCTCGAGCACCTCGACCAGGCTGAGCCGGGCCTCGAACTGTTCGCTGCGGTTGCGGGTGAACGCCGGCCAGGCCTCGGCGCCCGGGATCAGCCCCGCCAGCGCGGCCATCATCTGGCAGCCGTTGCAGACGCCGAGCGCGAACGTATCGGCACGGGCGAAGAAGGCGGCGAAGGCGTCCGAGAGCGCCGCATCGAACAGGATCGAGCGCGCCCAGCCTTCCCCGGCGCCGAGGGTGTCGCCGTAGCTGAAGCCGCCGCAGGCGACGAAGCCCTTGAAGTCGGACAGGTGCGCCCGGCCCGCCTGCAGGTCGCTCATGTGGACGTCGAAGGTGTCGAAGCCGGCCTCGGCAAAGGCGAAGCTCGTCTCGAGGTGGCTGTTGACGCCCTGCTCGCGGAGGATCGCGACGCGCGGACGGTTTCCCGCGACGAAGGGTGCGGCGACATCGACCGACGGATCGAAGCTCGGCCGCACGTGCAGCCCGGGATCGTCGGCGCGGCTCACTGCCGCATGTTCCGCCTCGGCGCAGGCCGGGTGGTCACGGAGCATCGCGATGCGCCAGCTGGTCTCGTCCCACGCCTGATGGAGCTCAGACAGCGTCGCGCTGAACACCGACTTCGCGTCCCGCCAAACCTCGACGGTGCCGCGGTCGTTGGGCTTGCCGATGAAGTGGCTGTGGCGGCTGAGGCCGAAGCGGCGGAGCAGCTGCATGACCTCGTTGCGCACGCGGGTCGGCACCTGGATCACGACGCCGAGTTCCTCATTGAAGAGCGCCCGCAAGGTCAGCTCGACGCGGCGCGCGCCGACCTGCGTCGCCCAGTTCTTCGAGTCGCCGTACTCGGCCCGGCTGTCGCCGATGCCGTCGCCCTCGGTCACCAGCATGTCGACGTTGAGACTCACGCCGAGATGGCCGGCGAACGCCATCTCGCAGACCGTCGCCCAGAGGCCGCCGTCGCTGCGGTCGTGGTAAGCGAGCAGCTGCCCGGCGTCTCGCAGGGCGTTGATCGCGCCGACCAGCGCCTTGAGCCGCGCCGGGTCGTCGAGGTCGGGCACGCTGCGGCCGAACTGGCCGAGCACCTGGGCCAGTATCGAGCCGCCCAGGCGGTTCCTGCCGTGGCCGAGGTCGATCAGGACCAGCGTGGTGTCGCCCGGCTGCAGATTCGGCGTGAGAGAAGGACGAACGTCGGCGAGCGTCGCGAACGCGGTCACGATCAGGCTGACCGGCGCGGTGACCTGGCGAGCCTCGCCGGCCTCCGACCAGCGGGTGCGCATCGAGAGGCTGTCCTTGCCGACCGGCACGCTGATGCCGAGGGCCGGGCAAAGCTCCATGCCGACGGCGCGGACGGTGTCGTAGAGCGCGGCGTCTTCGCCCGGCTCGCCGCAGGCGGCCATCCAGTTGCAGCTGAGCTTGACGCGCTCCAGCTCGATCGGCGCCGCCAGCAGGTTGGTGATCGCCTCGGCGACCGCCATCCGCCCCGACGCCGGCGCATCGAGCGCGGCGAGCGGCGTGCGTTCGCCGAGCGCCATCGCCTCGCCGGCGAAGCCGCGGAAATCGGCGAGCGTGACCGCGCAGTCGGCGACCGGCACCTGCCAGGGGCCGACCATTGGGTCGCGGCACGACAGCCCGCCGACGGTCCGGTCGCCGATGGTGATCAGGAAGCGCTTGCTCGCGACGGTCGGATGGCGCAGCACGTCGAAGGCGACCTGCTCGAGCGTGACGTCCGCCAGCGCGAGCTCGGACGAGGCGCGCGCGACGCGGGTCACGTCGCGCCGCATCTTCGGCGGCTTGCCGAGCAGCACGTCCATCGGCATCTCGATCGCGCGCTCGCCGCCGGGCCCGTCTTCGAGGACGAGCGTGCGGGCGGCGGTCGCGACGCCGACGACCGCGAACGGGCAGCGCTCGCGCTCGCAGATCGCCTGGAACTGCGGCAGCGACGCCGGCGCGATCGCGAGGACGTAGCGCTCCTGGCTCTCGTTGCACCAGATTTCCTTCGGCGCCAGGCCGCTTTCCTCGAGCGGCACCTGGCGCAGGTCGAAGCGGGCGCCGCGGCCCGCGCCGTCGACGAGCTCGGGGAAGGCGTTGGAGATGCCGCCGGCGCCGACGTCGTGGATCGCGAGAATCGGGTTGGCGTCGCTCGCGCGGCCCTCGCCCGTCGAACCGAGCGCCCAGCAGTGGTTGATGACCTCCTGGGCGCGGCGCTGGATCTCCGGGTTGCCGCGCTGCACCGAATCGAAATCGAGCGCGGCGGCATTGGCGCCCGCCGCCATCGAGCTCGCCGCGCCGCCGCCCATGCCGATCCGCATGCCCGGGCCGCCGAGCTGGATCAGCAGCGTGCCGGCCGGGAACGCGATCTTGGCGGTCTGCGAGGCCGCGATCGAACCGAGCCCGCCGGCGATCATGATCGGCTTGTGATAGCCGCGCCGCACCCCGCCGACCGTCTGTTCGTAGACGCGGAAGTAGCCGGCGAGGGTCGGCCGGCCGAACTCGTTGTTGAAGGCGGCCCCGCCGAGCGGGCCATCGAGCATGATCTGCAGCGGGCTGGCGAGGTGCGCCGGGCGGGCGTCGGCCTCGCGTTCCCACGGCGCCGTCATGCCGGGCAGGTGCAGGTTCGAGACGGAAAAGCCGGTCAGCCCCGCCTTCGGCCGCGAGCCGCGGCCGGTGGCGCCTTCGTCGCGGATCTCGCCGCCGGCGCCGGTCGACGCGCCGGGAAAGGGCGAGATCGCCGTCGGGTGGTTGTGCGTCTCCACCTTCATCAGCACGTGTGATCGCTCGCTGCGGCCGCGGTAGATCGACGTGCCGTCCGCGGGCCCCCAGCGCTCGATCGGGCCGCCCTCCATCACCGAGGCGTTGTCGCTGTAGGCCACGACGGTGTGTTGCGGCGCGAGCGCGTGCGTGTGGCGGATCATCCCGAACATCGAGAGCGGCTGGGCCTCGCCGTCGATGCAGAATTCGGCGTTGAAGATCTTGTGGCGGCAGTGCTCGCTGTTGGCCTGCGCGAACATCATCA
>CAZZWY010000376.1:0-4754 GCA_964657785.1 uncultured Acetobacteraceae bacterium | reverse complement strand
GTGACCCACGGCAGGCCTTCATAGCAAAGCCCGCACGCGGCGTTGCCCCACCAGGCGATCGCGTAGAAAACCGGCGTCGCCCAGAGCAGCCGCCGCAGCGCGGGCGAAAGGCGCCGGTCGAGCACGCCCCAGCCCGCCAAGAGCAGCGTGCCGAGCGCGCCGGTGCGCGACGCGCTCAGCACCACCCCGAAGACGAAGAGCAGCGCGAACCCTGCTGCGACGCCGCGCCGGACGACCTTTTCCTGGCCCAACCAGACCACCGCGATCACGCTCCAGAGCAGCAGGCTGCTGAGGTGGTTCGGCTGGCGCAGGTTCCCCACCGCTCGGCCTTCCATCCCACTGCGCGCGATCCATTCGCCGTCGGCCCATTGCGGCGCGTAGACCTGGACGAGCCCGATCAGGCTGCCGCCGATGCCGGCGACGACGAGACCGATGCAGAAGGCGCGGAAAGCGGTGAAGCCGGCGCCGGCGTTCTGGAGTGATGCGCCTGCGAGTGCGGCGAGCAGGGCGGCGAGGACGGCGCCGGCGCTGGAGAGCGAAAGCGTCCAGGGGAGACCTGCCCAGAGGGGGGAAGCCAGGGCGGCGAGGGCGACGATGGCGAACACGGCGAGCAGCGCGACCAGTGGTGGGGCTGGGCGGCGCCGACCGGTGCGGGGCGCCGTGGCGAGCATCACTGTCAGCCAGAGGCCCCAGCCGATCAGCGACAGGGCTTGGTTCAGGAAGGTCGCCGAGGGAGGCGGGTTGAGGGCAAGAAAGGTGGGGCAGGCGATCGCGGTGCACGCGACGGCTGCCGAGGCGACGGCCGGGCTGGCGCCAAAGGCGGCGGGACTCGCCATGGCAGGGGTCGGGGAACGCATCGCCGGATTGTCCACGAGCCGGCTTCGGGGCCGCCGTGGGACATGCGCCGTCGCGCATGCGCCACAGTAGATCCTCTAGTCTAGGGAGCGACGTTCCTCGGCACGGCAACGGTCGCTAGCTCGGGATAGCGCGTCCTCGTCGTCAAGGACCAGTCGCTGGCGGCGGCGGCACAGGCCTCGGCCGGATGCAGATCACAGAGCCTCTCGAGCGCCCAGCGCGCGTCCTGCGGGGCGCCGTTGACCGCCGCCGCTTCGGCATAGCGGAAAAGCGCTCCCCTCCGGGGATAACGGGTCACGGCGCGACGAAATTTTGCAAGCGCGTCGACGTGCATGCCGCGGCGCGGCTCGGTGCGCAGATCGTGCAGGCTGTCCTGCAAGGCGCCGAGCAGCAGGGCCCGCGGTGCAACGGGCGGCCGCGGCGTTCCGGGCCACGCAGCGAGAACGGCCGCATCGACCTCCTCGGTCTCGATGCGCCCGTACTCGACATAAAGGGTTGCGAACATGACGGCCCACGCCACCAAACCGACACCGACGGCGCGTCGCGGCAGGCGCAGCAGGGTGGGGGCACGAACCCGTGCATTGAGGGTGCCGACGATCAACGACGCAGGGACGAGAAAGAACGCCAGAACATGCGGCAGCTCGAGCATCGTGTGCACGCTGAAAGTCCCGAGGGCGAGCGCCAGCAGCAAGTCGTCGCCCCGTTCGAGCTTCTTTACTGTGGTCCCGCACCACCAGAGCAGTCCGCACGTCATCAATGCACCGAGTGGAACGCCGTTCCAGATCAGTAGATCGAGGACCAGGTTGTGGGCGTTGCCGACGACGCCGTGCATCGGAAAGCGCTCGGCCAGCGCCACGTGGGCGACGACGTTCTGGTTCCAGCCCCAGCCGGTCCACGGGTGCGCGGCGATGGCCGCGAAATCGACCTGCAAGAGCGTCAACCGTTCGCGGGGGGAATCGGTATTGAGCATCGGCCGCGCAATCTGTTCCGTCCAGGCGCGCGTCAGCGGCTCGAGCAGCAAGTAGCAGGCGAGGAACCACAGCAGCAGGCCGGTCCAGGCGGGCCACTGGGCGGACGTCCGCAACCTGCGCCGGGCGAACAGCGCCACGGCCGCGATCAGCATCACCTGGAGGAAGCCGGCTCGCGACTGGGTGAGCATCACGCCGACCAGGAGGAAGGCTGCGGCAAGCACGGCGCAGGCGCCGGCGACCTGTCGCCGCCAGTGCATCCGCCAGACGGCGAGGAGGCTCCAGACCAGCATCGTGGCCAAGTTGTTGGGCTGGCCGACGTTGGCAACGGGGCGGTCCTGGAACGGCATGGGTGCGAGCAACGCGCCGATAGGGTCGACGGAGAGCCATTGGGCGAGCGCCATGCCCGTCGAGACCAGGCCGGCGATCAGGAGGCTCGCGAACAGCGCGTCGGCGAGGCGGCCCGGCGTGCTTTCTTCGGCAGCCCGGCCGATCACGATCGCGGAGGCAATGCCGATCAGGTAGAGGCCGACGAGCGGCGCTTCGCCGGCGTAGAGAAACTGCGATCCGAAAGCTTGCAGCAGCGGCACGAGCAAGGACAACGCAAAGCCAGTGGCCAGCCAGTCCACCCGCCAGACGGGCTTTCGCGTCCAAAGCAACCAGAAAGCAATGGTCAACAGTGAGGCGGCGATCAGCCCTTCGGCATAGACCGTGGGCCACGGGGCTGCATGGGTCGGGAGCAGCCACGTCGCGCTCGCCAGGACCGTCCAGATCGGCCAAGCGACACCCAGCTTGCCCTCTCGGCTCTCGAACAAGACGGAACGAGCTTCCAACGTTTTGCGGCAGTGGGACTGTTAGAAAGCAACAAGGGCAGCCTGCTGGCTGCCCCTGCGTTGAGTCAGAGATCGAAGCTGATCAACGGCAGACCGACGGAAGGTACTTGGCAACGACAGTCGTCGCGTTGGTTGCGCCACTACTGGACGTGCAGTTCCACGTCAACTGACCAGAGTTGGCAGTGGCCTCTGTCGGCCTGAACGTGATGCGATTATTCGTTCCCAACTGCGGAATACCTGTCAAGGTAACTTCGACCGCAACGGCCGAGCCGGTACCAGTGACCGCGACCCCACTGACATAGTTCGTGGCGCTGGGAAACGAGTAGCCGGTGTTGGTCGAGGTGACGGAGGCAAGACCACCCTGCGACGAGGCGGTCTCGGCAACGGCCAGCTTTGCAGGCGCGGCTTGCAGGATCGCCTCCGACACCTTCGCTCGAACGGTGTAGTCCTGATATGCAGGCAACGCCACCGCCGCCAGGATGCCGATGATCGCGACGACGATCATCAATTCGATCAGGGTGAAGCCGGCTTGGGCGCCGCGCTTGAGGGTCTTCATGGATTTCACGGGTGAGTTCCTTAATGTGAGAGAAAGAAGGCGAATCGGGATCCGGGCGTGGGCACAGTTGCAGTCGGCGTGCCATGCGCGGACGCGCCACGGGACGTGAAGTCCTCCCCACTTTCTGACACAAATGGTCACTATCTCGAGGCGATCATCCGCCGGGAGATGACCGAAAGTGTCACAAGCGTAGACCCGGGTCCTCGCTGGTATGGTGCGTGATGTTTAATGCTTTCATGTGTTATGCGCACGACACTCACCATCGATGACGACATCCTCGTCGCTGCACGAGGACTTGCGGCTCGGCAGCAAAACGATCGGCGAAGTCATTTCAGCGTTGAGCCGTCAAGCGTTGCAGCCCCGCGGCCGTCGCACCGCTGCTGACCGGCTTGTGTGCGTTGCCGGGTCATGCGTTCTGGCCGGACGCGATCAGCCTCCGTACCCACGCCGCGACCGACCCGGCCCGCCTGCTGGTTTCCGGTCAGGTGACGGACAGCTATCTGCTCGCGCTGGCACAGTCTCGCGGCGGTTATCTGGCGAGCTTCGACCGCCGGCTGGTGACCGATGCCGTGGCTGACGGCCGGAAGGCGCTGCGCTTGATCGGCTGAACGATTGCCCGGGACGCGATCAAGCCGCTGTCGCGCGGCGATGCGCTCACCCCAGCTGCATCACCTGCCCCGTCGCCAGCGCCGAAATCCGGTGCGCAGTCGCGATCTGCCCAATGTCGCGCATCACGGCATCGGTCTCCCCCGGTTTGACGTGCGTGATGTGCACCTCGACGCTGCCGGCGAGTTGCGCGAGCTCCTGGCCGAGCGCTTCGGGGAACAGGTGCTGGCTCAGCCGGGCGAGCGGCGCTTCGTCGTCGCTGAACGCGGTCTCGATGATGAGATGCGAGATCTTCGACATGCGGCCGAGGCGTTCCCAGAGCGCCGGGTTCGGGCCGGTGTCTCCCGTGTAGACCCACCAGCCGGCGTCGGGCGCGCCGCCGCGGGCGCTGCCGTCGACGGCGAAGCCGACGGCCGGCACGGTGTGCGCGGCGCTCAGCACTTCGATGCGCTTGCCGTTCAGGTGCAGCAGCTCGCCGAGCGCGAGCGGCACCAGCCGCAGCACCGGTGCCTCGGCGCTCGGCAGCCGGGTGAAGTCGGGCCAGATGACACCGTTGAAGATGTTCTGGCGCAGCGCCGCCAGCGTCTCGGGCAGCGCGTGGACCTGCACCGGCGGCCGGCCGAGGCTGCGGCGAAGCCGCATCACCGCGTCGGCGAGCAGGCCGATCGCGAGCACGTGGTCGAGGTGCGAGTGGCTGACGAGCACCGCCTCGAGCCGGCATTGCAGGGGCAGGTCGAGCTCGCTCGTGAGCGATCCCGCGTCGATCGCGAGGCGCTCGTCGAGCAGGAACGCGCACGTCCGGTGCTTCGGCGTTTCCCCGCCGTGGCAGCCGACTACGCGGAGCTGCACGAGACCGGGACGTGGCGGAGGGGCGTCTTCACGAGAGTGACGAGCTTATCGCCCTGCCTTCGAAGGAGTCAAAAACCTACCCTTTCC
>CAZZWY010000375.1:0-4787 GCA_964657785.1 uncultured Acetobacteraceae bacterium | reverse complement strand
GATCCCCGCCCGTCGTGCCGACGGCCGCGCAGCCGGTTGCTCCGGCACCGGTCAACGCCGCCGACCGTGTCTACGATGCGATCTACGCGGCCGTCGTCGACCATCGCCTCGCGCCCGGCTCGCGGCTGCGCGAGGAAGAGCTCGCCCAGGCCTTCGCCGTCTCCCGCACGCTGGTGCGCCAGGCGCTGCATCGCCTCGCGCAGGACAACGTCATCGTGCTGCGTCACAACCGGGGCGCGATGGTGCCCGAGCCGACGCGGCGCGACGGCGAGCATGTCTTCGACGCGCGCCGCGTCGTCGAATGCGACGTCGCGCGGCGCCTCGCCGGCAAGCTCAGCCCGGCCCAGCTGGCGGCCCTGCGTGGCCTCGTCGAGGCCGAGAACCGCGCGACCCGGGTGCAGAACAAGCAGGAGGCGATTCGCCTCTCGGGCGAATTCCACCGCCAGCTCGCGCAGATGAGCGGCAACCCGATCTTCGTGCGCCTGCTCGAGGAACTGCTGCCGACGACCTCGTTGCTGATGGCGCTCTACAAGGCGCCCGGCGAGCCGATGTGCGTCGCCCACAGCCACCGCCAGCTGCTCGCGACCCTTTCCTCGGCGAGCGGCACCGCGGCGGCGACCGAGATGCGACGCCACCTGAACGAGATCGAACGTTCGCTGTCGCGCCGCTCGTTGCCGCCCCCGACGCCGCTGCGCGACGTGTTCAAGCGTGACGCGAAGGACTCCGCATGACGACACCGCTGCGCGAGCACGGCCGCTTCGCTTATTCGGCGATCGGCCGGCGCCCGCCGCTCGAATGGCCGGAGGGCCGGCGCCTGGCCGTCTACCTCGGCTTCAACCTCGAGCACTTCGCGTTCGGCGAGGGTTTGGGTGCGGGGATCGCGCCGGCGTCGCCCGCGCCCGACGTGCTCAACCATGCCTGGCGCGAATACGGCAACCGGGTCGGCGCCTGGCGCTGCCTCGACCTGTTCGACGAGCTCGCGCTGCCCGCCGGCGTGATCGTCAACACCGCCCTGCTCGACCACTGCCCGGAGCTGGTCGCGGCCTTCGCGGCCCGCGGCGACGAGTTGATCGCCCACGGCCACACCAACGCCGAGCGCCAGGGCGGCCTGCCCGAGGCCGAGGAACGGGCCCTCATCGAAGGCTGCAGGTCGCGGCTTCTGGCGGCGCACGGCACGGCCCCGGCGGGCTGGCTGTCACCCTGGATCTCCGAAAGCTTCGTCACGCCCGACCTGCTGCAGGAAGCGGGCTTCCGCTACACGCTCAACTGGTGCCACGACGACCAGCCGACGCGTTTCAAGACGCGCGGCGGCCGCCTCTGGTCGATCCCTTACCCGCAGGAGCTCAACGACATCCCGATGGTGATCGGCCGGCAGCTGGACGCGAAGGATTTCGCGCAGATCATCATCGACCAGTTCGACGAGCTGCTCGAGCAGACGCAGCGGCCGGGCGAACCGCACGGCCTCGTCATGGGCATCGCCCTGCACCCCTACATCATCGGCCAGCCGTACCGCCTGCGGCACCTGCGGCGGGCGCTGCGGCACATCGTCGGCGTGGCGACGATCACGTCGCCGGGAGAGGTCTGGCTGACGACGCCCGGCGCCATCGCCGCGGCGATGGAGGCGTCGGCCGCGAGCGGGTGACTCGCCGGGGTGCCCGGCAAGGCGCTGCCTGAAAGCGCCGGCACGTCAGCCGGGCGCTCAGCGCCGGCGACGGCCGACCGGGGCGGTGCTCCAGGCGATCAGCGCCAGCAGCGCGATTTGCAGCGGCAGGCGCAGCCACAACGCCCAGACCGGCACGGCAGGAAAGAGGTCGGCCTGCTGCAGCATGTACACGTTGGCCGGCGTCACCGCCACCGTCAGCGCGAACAGCCCCCATCCGGCAGCGCGCCGGGTATGCCGCCAGAGCAGGCCCGCCGTGCCGATCAGCTCGAGCGCGCCGGTCATCAGCACCGTCTCGCGCGGCCACGGCACCCAGGGCGGCACGATGCGCAGTTCGAGGGACGTCAGCGCGAAATGCGCGATGCCGCCGACGAAGAACCAGAGGAACACGAAGCCGAGGCCGGCCAGGCGGGCACCAGCCAGGGGACGGCGTATGCCGGCGTTCGCAGCGGTCATCGGAAGTCGCATCATGGGCCGATCTTGCCCGATCGCGGTCAGCCGCGAACCCACCGCATCGGGGGCCGTGGCGCGGCAGGGGGATTCGCGGCGCCGCGGCGACGCGGAGACGGTGACCGCCCGCTATTTCGCAAAGAGACTGGCGATGTCGGCAAACGCCTTGATCTCGATCGCATTGCCGGACGGATCGAGGAAAAACATCGTCGCCTGCTCGCCCGGTTCGCCCTTGAAGCGGACGTAGGGCTCGATGATGAATTCGGTGCCGACCGACCTCAGCCGATCCGCCATCGCGTCCCACTGCGCCATCGGCAGCACGATGCCGAAGTGCCGCACCGGCACACCCTGCCCGTCGACGGCGTTGCGCTGGGCCTGGCCCGCTTCGTTCGGCGCGAGGTGCGCGACGATCTGGTGGCCGAAGAAATTGAAGTCGACCCAGTCATCGGCGCTCCGCCCCTCGGGGCAGCCGAGCGTCTCGCCGTAGAACTTTCGCGCCAGTGCGAGGTCGTGCACCGCGAAGGCGACGTGAAAGGGCGAGAGCGGCCCGGGGTTGGTGGTAAGGGCTTGCATGAGGTTTCCGCGTACTGAGGGAGGGTGGCGCCGCAAAGGCAGCCGACGGTTTAAAGTGTCGCAAGTCTGCCCGTTGCCGTCGAGGAGAACGCCATGCCCGCGCCCACCGCCCCTTTTGCCGACACCGATTTTGCCGAGTACGCCGACGCTGCCCGCGCCCGGGGCTTCGAGGAAACCCTCGTGCGCCGCTGGGAGGCCGACGTGCTGGTGCCGGAGCACCGCCACCCGTTTTCGGTCGAGGCGCTCGTCGTGCAGGGCGAAATGTGGCTCACGGCCGCGGGCGACACCCGCCACCTCGTGCCGGGCGACCGCTTCGCGGTGGACCGGGACGCCCCGCACTCGGAGCGCTACGGCCCCGAAGGCGCGACCTTCTGGGCCGCGCGACGCCACCGCTCGTGACGTTCAGGGTGCGCTGAACCGGTACACCCCGTCGCCGTCGAGGCGGCGCGTGAGCCGGCCGGCGAGCCACAGCGCGTTGAGATGGGCGATCGACTCGCCCATCGCGAAGGTCGTCTGGTGCAGGTCGAGCTGGCGCCTGAACAACAGCATGAGCAGCCCGGCGGCATGTTGGGGTGCTTCGGCGCAGGCCTTCATCACGTCGGCGAAGCGCTCGTCGTGGTGGTCGACGAGTTGCTCGATGCGCGTGTGCAGGCCGACGAACGGCCGGCCGTGCGACGGCAGGACGAGCACGTCCGCCGGGATGCTTCGCATGCGCCGGATCGAATCGAGGTAGCGCGTCAACGGATCGGCTTCGGGCTCGGCGTCGTGCACGCTGACGTTGGTGGAGATCCGCGGCAAGACCATGTCGCCGCTGATCAGCACGCCGTCGGCCGCGCAATGAAACGCCATGTGCTCGGGGGAATGACCGTGGCCGACGTGGCAGGTCCAGTCGCGGCCGCCGATCTCCAGCACGTCGCCGTCGAGCAGGCGCCGGAAGCGATCCGGCACGTCGGGCACCATGCTCGAGTAGTAGTGGGTGCGCGCCTTGATCCCCTCCTGCGACTGCGCGTCGCCGAGGCCGTGGCTGGCCAGGAAGCGGGCCAGCCCTTCGCCGCCGAAGCTCGTCAGCGACTTGCAGGCGAGTTGCGCCGCGCCGTAGTCGGTCGCGCTCATCCAGAGACGGCATTCGGTCGTGCCGCGGCGCCAGCGCTCGGTCAGCCAGTGCGCGAGGCCCATGTGGTCCGGGTGCATGTGGGTGACGATCACGCGCAGCACCGGCAGGCCCTCGAGCTCGTCCGCGAAGACCGACTCCCAGGCGGCGCGCGTCGCGTCGTCGGCGATGCCGCAGTCGACGATCGTCCAGCCGAGGGTGCCGTCCTGCCGGTCCTTCAGCAGCCAGAGGTTGATGTGGTCGAGCTGGAACGGCAGCAGCATCCGCAGCCACTTGATGCCCGGCGCGACGACGACCGCGCGACCGGGGGCGGGCAGGGTGTCGCCGAGCGGATAGTCGAGCAGCTGTTCGAGCGCGTTCATCGGGGCGGCCATGGCGGTGTCGCGGGGGCGAGGAGACGGTACCCGTCGAGTTTAGGCGGCGTGCCGCCGCGCTGCTGTCGCCGGCTTTCCACCCCGCCGCGCGCCGCGAACCCATGCCGCGGTAAGCTCCCCGACGTAGCGGGCGCGGTGTCCCCGAGGCGCCGCCGTCCCGATCAACGCCCACCCACAAGGAGCTGATGTCATGGCCAAGGAAGAATCCAAGAAGAACAAGTCGATGGACGACGCGAAGGCGCGCCGCATGGCGCCGATCAACACGCCGACCGACCTGTCCTCCAAAGCGACACCGCAACTGCAGGGCTCGCTCAACGCGCTGCTCGCCGATTTCTTCGCGCTCTACCTGAAGACGAAGAACTTCCACTGGCACATGAGCGGCCCGCACTTCCGCGACTACCACCTGCTGCTCGACGAGCAGGCGACGCAGATCGACGCGGTGACCGACGACCTCGCCGAGCGCGTGCGCAAGATCGGCGGCACGACCATCCGCTCGATCGGCCACATCGCCCGGCTGCAGCGCGTGCTAGACAACGACGCCGACTTCGTCGAGCCGCAAACCATGCTCGCCGAGCTGCGCAACGACAACCACGAGCTCGTCGAACGCATGCGCGAGGCG
>CAZZWY010000374.1:450-4789 GCA_964657785.1 uncultured Acetobacteraceae bacterium | reverse complement strand
GCCAGCGGCTCGACGGCGGTGGCTTCAACCAGTTCGCGCTCGACGACGCGACCGGACAGCTCAGGACCCGGCTGCACGCGAGCCATGCGGCCTCGGAGATCGGGCTCGGTCACCTGATCCAGCACTCTGCCGACTCGGCCCAGCGCGGCGCCTGGCGCGGCTCGGGCTTCGAGGCGGGGACGGCGGCTGGTCGAGCCTGCGGGCGGGGCAGGGGCTGCTGGTCTCCACCACCCCCCGGGCCGGCACGTACGGCAGTGCGCAGTCGACGCAGATGGATGCAGCCGAAGCAGTGGCGCAGATCAAGGCGGCCAGGGATTTGGGCGAGCGCTGACGCGTCGCCGCCAGGCCTGCGCCCAAGCACGACGGCGGCGGCGTCGCCTGGGGCATCGTGCTCACGCTGCCGGACTGGAAGTCGTCGCCCCAGCAGATTGCCGCCACACTCAAGCACGTGTTCCCCAACGAGCCCGAGCGCCACGTGTCCCACGAGACCATCTACACGGGTGGAGCGCAGCTGCCGTCTGGTGCTGCTGGCGAAGATGGTCGACGCCACGGCCGCCTCGGCACTGGCGGGCTTTTCCGCCACGCTCAATTCGATTGCCGAGCCGATGCGCCAGAGCCTGACCTACGACCAGGGCAAGGAGTTGTCGCGCCACAAGCACCTGACGACACGCACCGGCGTGCCGGTATACCGCTGCGATCCGCACAGTCCCTGGCCGCGTGGTACCTGCGAGAACCCCAACGGGTTGTTGCGCCGGTGCCTGTCCGAAGGGAGCGACCTGCGCGTCGCTCGCGCGGTGAACCTCCGCGATCCGCTCCCTGGCTCGACATTGGCCTGCGCCCGACGGCTGGGCTTGCGACCCAGCCAGTCGTAGTAGCCGCTCGGCGAGATCCGCAGGGCGCGGCATGCGGTGCGCACGGAAAAATCGGCCTGGATCGCCTTCAAGAGTTCGAAAACGCGAAAACGTCGTGGACGTCCGCTCGCTCTATACGGCAAAGCAGGCCGTCGCCTTTGCCAGGATGTCGCGTTGCTGCTGGACCTGGCGCAGCTGCCTGCGCAGTTCCTGCAATTCCTGGCGCTCGCTCTGCGACAGCGGCGTGTTGTTGCCAGCAGCGGGCGTCTGAACGCCCCCTGCGTCGGCACGCGTCTGGACCACCCGGTTTATTTTGGGTAGTCCACAAGCCAGCCAATCGCGGGGACGCTGGCATAAACTGCCGGCCGTCTTCCGCGCGCTTCAGGCGCTGACTTGATCCAACCCCGGACCCCCGAACACCATCGAAGCCGTCTCGCGATGTCTGCGGTCATTTCTTCCTCATCGGTCACGCGAGTCCCTCCGTCTCCGGCGCTGCTCGGGCTTCAGCGGCCGTTAGGGTTTCGGGTCGCCTTGTTGACCGGCCTGGTGGCGGCCATCGTGGTGGCTGCCGCTGTGTCCGTTCCCCCGGCTACCGCGGCAGCCGAACCGGGGCTCGCACTGCTGCTTCGTGGCATGGCGCTCATCAAGGCCGGCATCGCGCTCGTCGCTGTCGCACTCACGCTCTGGCGGTTCGGCCAGCCTGTTTCTTCGCCGGCCGCCCTCGGTTATCTGCTGGGTGTCTGGTCAATGATCGGGGCCAGTGTGCTCATCTGGCAGCTGTGCTTCATTCCGGCGGCGGCAGTCATCTTCCACGTTGGTCTGTTCGGTATCTTGTTGCTGGCGTGGCGCGAGGGGCACTTCGCGTCACGAGGCGTGTGCTCTGACCTCTCCATCAAGCGGGCGTCTCGAAGGCCGCTGCATGCCTTTTGCCCCGCCGGGCATGTCGAACGTTAGCCAACATCGATGTCGCAATTTCTCGAATCGTGGAGTTGCGGCTGGCAAGCGCTGGGCGCAAAGGGGACGGTGAGGGCGTCCGCTCCCGGTTGCTTGCAGCGTATGGCGAATCCCATCGTCAGCGCCCCACCGTGCGCAGCACCTGGGCGAATGCTTGGCGCTCTTGGAGTCGGTGCGGGCGCTCGCCGTTCGGCCGGCGGAGGTCGAGGCCGGGCCCTGTTTTCACGACGCGATCGACGAGGTGAAACGCTTCGACAACGAAACCCGGAGCGCCGAATGGGCGAGAGGGCCGCTGCTCGAGGGCGGCGTTTCCGCCGAAGCCTGTTGCCGTGTCCGTGAGCTCGCCAGGGTCACCCGGCACCACGGCGCGCCCGCCTATTCGGACCAGCGGCTCCTGATCGGAAAGACGCTTTCTGCCGTTCGCACACCTCACTCCCTGGAGCGCTTATGTTCGACCACGTCAAGTTCGGCGTCAGCGACTACGCAGCGAGCAAGAAATTCTTCCTCGAGGCGCTCGCGCCACTCGGCGTGACGCCGGGCTCCGAAGGGGAACCGGCGTACGGCATCGAACTTTGCGCCGAGGGACCGGCGTCGCTGTGCATGTTTCAGACTCAGGAGAGGCCGGCACATCTGCATCTCGCGTTTTCCGCGCAGAGCCGACGCCAGGTCGATGCCTTCCATCTTGCTGCTCTTCGTGCGGGAGGTCAGGACAACGGCGCGCCCGGCCTCCGCCCGAACTACCACGCGAACTACTATGCCGCCTTCGTGATCGGTCCGGACGGGCACAACATCGAGGCGGTCTGTCACGAAGCCGAGGCCTGACCGGACGCTCGAGCGAAGCGGGCCCAAGCTGCGTTTTGTCCGGGGCAGCCCGTCATACCGCTGTCGCACAAGCCAGCGAGACTCCCTGCGATCGACACGGCGTGCACTGCCGGCGGGGGATCATCCCGGCCCGCTGACCGCCAAGCCCGGAGCCTCCATGAAAAAAATCGCCGCCGCTGCCGCCCTCTGCCTGAGCGCCGCCGCGCCGACCTTCGCCGCCACCACGCTCGACTTCGACGCCGTCACGAGCTTCGCCTCGATCGCCGACTTCTACAACGGCGGCACCGACAGCGCCGGCGCGAGCGGCCCTGCGCTCGGCCTCACCTTCGGCGGCGATGCGCTCGCGCTCGCGAACGACGCGCTCGGCCCCTACTTCTCCAACGCGCCGACGCCGCTCCAGGTGATGGCGCCGGTCGGCAGCGACGCCACGCTGAATGCAGCCGCGGGCTTCGCGAACGCCTTCAGCTTCTACTATTCGGCCACCAGCGCCGTCGCCGGCGGGGTTCAGGTGTGGAGCGGGCTCGACGGCAGCGGGACGCTGCTCGCGTCGTTCGACCTGTCGGCCAACGCCCAGAACGGCTGCACCGACGCGCCGCGATGCCACTTCGATGCCGCGACGGCGGCCTTCACCGGCATCGCTCACTCCGTCACCTTCGGCAACGCCTACGACAGCGTCAACGGTACGACCAACGCGGCGTTCGACAACGTCACCGTCGCGCTCGTGCCCGAGCCGAGCAGCTACGCGCTGATGGGGCTGGGCCTCGCCGGCCTGGTCGTCGCGTCGCGCCGCCAGCGCCGGGCTCGACCCCGCTGATGCTGGTCTGGCGCGGCCAGGTTGTCGTCGGATCGGCGGTGGCGCCGGCCCGTCGCAGCCCACGAAGTCGCCTTCCATGACCGCCGAGGTGATCGGGCTCTTCCCGACGCCTTTCCTCCGCGTCCCCGGCGCGCTGCCGGCACCCCTGGTGGCGGCGCTCGTGGCGCATTTCAGCGGCCTGGCCGTCGAGTCGAACAAGTCGTCGGGCGAGCTCTCGCACACCGCGCTGCTGCGGCCTTCTGACAGTCCGCTGCTGGTCGAGGCGGCGCAGCGCATCACGCCCCTGCTCGGCCAGCTCGGCAGCCTGATGTTCGGCGAGGCGATCGGCTGGTCGCTCAAGGAGATGTGGGTGAACCTGCTCGACACCGGCGGGCGGCAGGCGATGCACAACCATGCCAACAGCTTCATCTCCGGCGTCGTCTACCTCACCGAGACGCACCCGTCGGCACGCACCGTCTTCATGAAGTCGCCCGGCGGCACCGACTTCGCGTTCCGAAACGACCACGCCGCGGTCACGCCGAGCGCGTTCAGTGCGGACAAGTGGATCAGCCCGCAGCCCGTGCCCGGCGACCTGGTGCTGTTCCCGAGCTACCTGATGCACGCCGTGCCGCCCAACGCCGGCACGCGGCGGATCACGATGGCCTTCAACGCGATTCCCGCGCGGCTCGAGTCCTGGGGATACGCCGTCTCGTTCAGCGGATGAGCGCCGTGCTCGCCGGGCCGCCGAGCCGCGGCGCCGAGGCCGCCCGGCGGCGCACCGGCGTCGTCGTGATGGCGACGTCGGGCTTCGCCGCGCTCGGCTACCAGATCGTCTGGACCCAGCAGGCGGCGCTCTGGCTTGGTCACGACACCCCCGCGGTGCTCGCGGTCGTCGCCGCGTTCTTCGGCGGCCTCGCGG
>CAZZWY010000374.1:0-440 GCA_964657785.1 uncultured Acetobacteraceae bacterium | reverse complement strand
GTTCGGCGGGCGCATCGCGCGCAGCCGGCGCCCGGCGCTCGGCTACGTGGCCTGCGAGCTCGTGGTCGCCGTGTGGGCCTGCGGGCTCGCGGTCGCGATGGCGCCGGCGGGGGGCCTGCTGCTGCGCGCGATCGGTGCCGAGCCCGCGCCGCTCTGGCAGTGGACGGTCGCGTTCGGGGGCACCTTCCTGCTGCTCCTGCCGGCCACCGCGGCGATGGGTGCGACGCTGCCGGCGATGGACCGCGTGCTCGGCGGCGAGCGGCTCGCCGGGCTCTACGCCGCCAATACCTTCGGTGCCGTCGCCGGCGTGCTCGCGACCGCCTTCGGCCTGCTGCCGGGGATCGGCCTCGCCCGGACGGCCGGGGTCTGCATCGCCCTCAACCTCGTCTGTGCCGCGGCGGCGTGGACCTTGCGCGGCGACGCCACCGCGCCCGCGCGAG
>CAZZWY010000373.1:0-4796 GCA_964657785.1 uncultured Acetobacteraceae bacterium | reverse complement strand
GTCAGCAGCGCCTCGATCGCGCCGTCGGTCAGCATCGGGCAGAGGCCGAAGCTCATGTTCGCGCTGTTGAGCATCTCGATGCAGGCCGCGCCGATCGTCTTCGGCAAACCCTGGCCGCCGAATCCGGTCGGGTGCTGCAAGCCCTGCCACCCGCCTTCGCCGAACTGCCGGAACGCCTGGCGGAAACCGGGGCTCGTGGTGACGACGCCGTCCTGCCACGAAGAAGGCTGGCGGTCGCCTTCGGCATTCAAGGGTGCGACCACGCCTTCGGTGAAGCGCGCGCATTCCTCCAGCACCGCCTGCGCCGTCTCGACGCTCGCGTCATCGAACCCGGGCAACGCGGCGATGGCCTCGAGGTCGGCCAGTTCCTGCATGCAAAAAAGCATGTCCTTGAGCGGAGCGCGATAGGTCATGAAGTCTCTCCAGATGAAAAAAGGGCGCGACAACCGCTGTTGCGCGCCCTCGGGTCAGCAGCTCTCGGCAGCCGGCGTGGTTCTCAACCGAGCGCCTTGACCATCTCGGGGACCGCCGCGAAAAGATCCGCCTCGAGCCCATAGTCGGCGACCGAGAAGATCGGCGCCTCCGCATCCTTGTTGATGGCGACGATGACCTTGCTGTCTTTCATCCCGGCCAGGTGCTGGATCGCGCCGCTGATGCCGGCAGCGATGTAGAGCTGCGGCGCGACGATCTTCCCGGTCTGGCCGACCTGCCAGTCGTTGGGCGCATAGCCCGCATCGACCGCGGCCCGGCTCGCGCCGAGCGCGGCGCCGAGCTTGTCGGCGAGCGGCGTCAGCACCTCGTTGAACTTGTCGCTCGACCCCATCGCCCGGCCACCCGACACGATGATCTTCGCCGCCGTGAGTTCGGGCCGGTCGTTCCGCGCGATCTCGCTGCCGACGAAGCTCGACAGGCCCGAGTCGGCGACCGCCGTCAAGGTCTCGACCGCCGCCGAGCCGCCGGTTACTGCCGCCGGGTCGAAGCCGGTCGTGCGGACCGTGATGACCTTGACCGTGTCGAGGCTCTGGACCGTCGCGATCGCGTTGCCGGCGTAGATCGGCCGCTCGAAGGTGTCCGGGGAATCGACCTTGGTGATGTCGGAAATCTGGCCGACGTCGAGCTTGGCCGCAACGCGCGGCGCGACGTTCTTGCCGGCCGCGGTCGCCGGGAACAGCAGATGGCTGTAATCCTTCGCGATCGCGAGGACCTGCGCCGCGATGTTCTCGGCCAGACCATGCTCGAAATACGCAGCGTCGGCATGCAGCACCTTCGACACGCCGGCAATCTGCGCGGCCGCCTTGGCGGCTTCGCCGGCGTTCGATCCGGCGATCAGGACGTGCACGTCGCCGCCGCACTTCGACGCCGCCGTCACCGTGTTGAGCGTCGCGCCCTTGACGCTCGCATTGTCGTGTTCGGCAATCACAAGAGCTGCCATGTCAGATCACCTTCGCATCGTTCTTGAGTTTCGAAACCAGGCTGGCCACGTCGGGCACCTTCATGCCGGCGCTCCGCTTCGGCGGCTCGCTGACCTTGAGCGTCTTCAGGTGCGCCTTGACATCGACGCCGAGATCGGACGGCTTGACCACCTCCATCGGCTTTTTCTTCGCCTTCATGATGTTGGGCAGGGTCACGTAGCGCGGTTCGTTCAAGCGCAGGTCGGTGGTGACGATCGCCGGCAGCGCGAGCTTCAGGGTCTCGGAGCCGCCGTCGACTTCCCGGGTCACGCTGACGTGGTCTCCGGCGAGTTCGACCTTGGAGGCGAACGTGGCCTGCGGTCGGTCGAGCAGCGCCGCGAGCATCTGACCGGTCTGGTTGCAGTCGTCATCGATCGCCTGCTTGCCCAGGATGACGAGGCCGGGTTGTTCCTTCTCGACCAGCGCCTTGAGCAGCTTGGCGACCGCCAGCGGCTGCAGTTCCTCGGTCGTCTCGACGAGGATGGCCCGATCGGCACCGATCGCCATCGCCGTCCGCAACGTTTCCTGGCACTGCGTGACACCGCACGACACGGCGATCACCTCGGTCACGACACCTTTTTCCTTCAGGCGCACGGCCTCCTCGATCGCGATCTCGTCGAAGGGGTTCATGCTCATCTTGACGTTGGCGATGTCGACGCCCGATCCGTCCGACTTGACGCGGACCTTCACGTTGTAATCGACAACCCGTTTGACGGGTACCAGAACCTTCATTGAGGAGCTCCTGACAGCGAGAGGGAGTAGTTGAAAACGATTCTAGATCGCACCGGTCGGCCCGGATCGGGGGGCAACTCCCGAGGCCGACAAATCGAACGATCGTGCTATTTTATGGCAAGGCGCGAAAGAAGCGCGGCGCACGACGCGGTTGGACCGCCGTGGGGCAGCGCCGGGCCGCTCTCAGCGGATCGGTCTCGCAAGGGGGCGCTCGCCAGCGCGTGGTGCCCGGGACGGGCATCGAACCCGTACGCCCTCTCTCGAGAAGCGGCGGATTTTAAGTCCGCTGTGTCTACCGATTTCACCACCCGGGCGCATCACGTACGGCTCGAGCCGGCGCTCGCACGGAGCGGGGCGAGAGGAATCGAGAACGGAAGTGGAGGCGCGACCCGGAGTCGAACCGGGCTATACGGATTTGCAATCCGGTGCATAACCGCTTTGCTATCGCGCCACTGGTCTTCGAAGGCGATCGCCTCTGGCGGGCGTGTCGATACCAAGCCAAAGATTCTAGACAGAAAAAAGGGAAGCACGGGGCTTCCCTTTTTGAAACGAGCCGCAGTGAGCACTGGTGGCGCTGATCTGCATTGTCTGGAGCGGGAGAAGAGTCTCGAACTCTCGACCTCAACCTTGGCAAGGTTGCGCTCTACCAACTGAGCTACTCCCGCGTGGAGCTTTTCGACTTGTCTGTCGCCGCTTCGCTCCTCATTCCACCCTCTCATTCGAGCGGAGATGAGGGCGAGGAAATCTAGACAGCCCTCATTCTAAATCGAGAGCGAGTGCAGGGGCAAGGCCCTGCACCGACTTTTCGCGATCAGTGCGTCAGAAGATCGGGGTTCGCGGCGGCCGGCGTCGCCTTAGCCACCTCGTCGGGCTTCGCCACCACCGGCTCCTCGTCGGGCAGCGCCTGCGGAACGCGCTCGAGCGCCACTTCCAGCACCCGGTCGATCCACCGCACGGGCACGATCTCCAGACGGTTCTTGACGTTCTCGGGGATGTCCTGCAGGTCCTTGACGTTCTCCTCCGGGATGATCACGGTCGTGATTCCACCCCGGTGGGCCGCCAGCAGCTTCTCCTTCAGGCCGCCGATGGCAGTCACCTCGCCGCGTAACGTGATTTCGCCGGTCATCGCGACGTTCGCCTTGACAGGGATGCCGGTCAGCGCCGAGACGAAGGCCGTCGTCATCGCCGCGCCGGCGCTCGGGCCGTCCTTCGGCGTCGCGCCGTCGGGCACGTGAATGTGGACGTCGCGCTTCTCGAACATCTCGTCCTTGATGCCCAGCCGACGCGCGCGGCTGCGCACGACCGAACGCGCCGCCTCGACCGACTCCTTCATCACGTCGCCGAGCTGACCGGTGCGGATGATGTTGCCCTTGCCGGGCATCACGGCCGCCTCGATCGTCAGCAGATCGCCGCCGACCTCGGTCCACGCCAGACCGACGACCTGACCGACCTGATTCGCCTTCTCCGCCTGCCCGTAGGAGTACTTGCGGACACCGAGGAAATCGTTCAGGTTGTCTTCGGTCACGACGACCTTGTCGCTCACCTGCTTGAGCTGGATCGACTTGACCACCTTGCGGCAGATCTTGCTGATCTCGCGTTCGAGCGAGCGGACGCCGGCTTCGCGGGTGTAGTAGCGGATGATGCCGCGCACGGCCGACTCCTCGACTTCCATCTCCTCGGCCTTCACGCCGTTGTTCTTCGCCTGCTTCGGCAGCAGGTACTTGAGCGCGATGTTGAGCTTCTCGTCCTCGGTGTAGCCCGACAGGCGAATCACCTCCATCCGGTCGAGCAGCGCCGGCGGGATGTTCATCGAGTTGGAGGTGGCGATGAACATCGTGTCCGACAGATCGAAGTCGACCTCGACGTAGTGGTCGCTGAAGGTGTGGTTCTGCTCCGGGTCGAGCACTTCCAGCAACGCCGACGACGGGTCGCCCCGGAAGTCCATGCCGAGCTTGTCGATCTCGTCGAGCAGGAAGAGCGGGTTCTTCGTGCCGACCTTGGTGAGCGACTGCAGCACCTTGCCCGGCATCGAGCCGATGTAGGTACGGCGATGGCCACGGATCTCGGCCTCGTCGCGCACGCCGCCGAGCGCCATCCGCACGAACTTGCGCCCGGTCGCCCGCGCGACGCTCTGGCCGAGGGAGGTCTTGCCGACGCCCGGCGGCCCGACCAGACAGAGAATCGGCGACTTCACCTTGTCGACGCGCTGCTGCACCGCGAGGTACTCGAGGATGCGGTCCTTGACCTTGTCGAGACCGTAGTGATCCTCGTTCAGCACGTTCTCGGCGAACGCCAGATCGTGCTTGATCTTGGTCTTCTTCGCCCACGGCAGGTTGACGAGCGTGTCGATGTAGTTGCGCACGACCGTCGCCTCGGCCGACATCGGCGACATCAGCTTGAGCTTCTTGAACTCGGCATCGACCTTCTTGCGCGCGTCCTTCGGCATCTTCGCGGCGATGATCTTCTTCTCGAGCTCCTCCATGTCGGCGCCTTCTTCGCCGTCACCGAGCTCCTTCTGGATCGCCTTGACCTGCTCGTTGAGGTAGTACTCGCGCTGGCTCTTCTCCATCTGGCGCTTGACGCGGCCACGGATGCGCTTCTCGACCTGCAGGA
>CAZZWY010000372.1:0-4804 GCA_964657785.1 uncultured Acetobacteraceae bacterium | reverse complement strand
CTCGATTTCGAACCCGGCACCGACGACGGTGCGCTCGGCACGATGTACGAGAACCGGCTGCTGCGCGAGGGTCTGGACGCCGCCGGCGCCGAAGCGGCCTGGGCCCGCGGGCTCGGGCCCGGCCAGGAGTACGGTGACCTGCCGGCGGTGGTGATGGTGAACTACGGCCGCACGCTGGTGGCGTACGGCGACGCGCAGCGCGGGCTGGCGGCCATCGACGAGGCGCGCGCCCTGCTGCCGAAGGAATCCAACGACCGCATGGGGCCGCTGCTCGCCGCGCGTGCGGACGCCCTCGTCCGGCTCGGGCGTCTGTCGCAAGCCGATGCCGATATCGACCGCGCGCTCGCGACCGCGCTCCGGGCCGATGACCACACCCTCGACGCGGTACGCGCAGTGCGCCGCCGCTATTGGGTGGCCATGGGGCAAGCCGAACGGGCGCTGCAAGACTTCAGGGAGCATCCGCAGAAGGCAGGCGAGACCGACACGGCGCAGGTACGGCTGCGCCGCCAGGCCGAGGAAGCGGAGCTGCTGCTGGCGGCCGGCCAGGATGCGGCGGCGCTTCGCGTGAGCACCGATGCGCTGGCGGCGCTGCAGCAATTGCCCGAACGCCGTTTCGAACGCGACGCCTCGGCTCGGCTGACCGCGGTGCAGGGCGAAGCGTTGCTGCACGAGAGCCGTGTCGCCGAGGCATTGCCGGTGCTCCGGCAGTCGCTGGCCCTCCACCTCGAGCAGTACGACCCGGCCCACAGTCCGGCGGTCGAGAAGGTGCGGCTCGCGCTCGCCGAGGCGCAGCGTCACGGCGACCGATGACGGCCTGCCATCGAGCCCGCGGCGATCGACGCTGCGGGCGCCCCGGCGAGGGCGATGTCGGCAGCCGAGGCATCACGGCGCGAACGCCGCCCTGAGTGCCGCCTTCCAGCCCGGCACGTCGAGGCGCCAGCAGACGGTGACCTTGTGCGGCATCGCCCCGGCCGTCGCCCAGACGGCGTGGTTGCGCGGATCGCCGGTCACACCCAGCCGGTCCACGACCGTCATGCCACGGGTCAGCGCGCTCGCGGTCTCGATCTCGACCGCGCAGAGGCTCTGCTCGAGACACAGCGCCGGCTGCAGCGCGATGGCCATGGCGATCGGGTCGGGGAGCGCGATGCCGGCCTGGCCGGTCTGAACCTGGTAGGCGCGGGCCGCGGTGTCGTTGGCGCGGACCGCGAAGTCGGCGAGCGGCGTGCCGAGCGCTTGCAGCACGCGCAGGTCGTCGGCATCCAGCACCGCATCGAAGCGCGACAGCTGCCAGCCGACCATCTCGATCGGCAAGCTGGAGCGGAACACCATGCGTGCGGCGTCCGGGTCGACCCAGATGTTGAATTCGGCCGCCGGCGTCACATTGCCTTCGCAGCAGGGCGCGCCGCCCATCACGACGCAGCGCGACACGCTGTCGGCGATGCACGGCTCGCGGGCGAGCGCGATCGCGAGGTTGGTGAGCGGGCCGAGGGTGACGATCTCGATGCCCGGGTTGGCGTGCACCGCGGCGATGATCGCGTCGACCCCATGCAGCGGATGAGCGCGCGCCTGCGGCGACGGCCGATAGCCATGATCGCCGAGGCCGTCGACGCCGTGGAACCAGTCGGCGGTCTCGAGCGACCGCAGCAGCGGGCCGGCGGCGCCGGCGTGAACGGGCACCGTCGCGCCGCACAGCTCGGCGGTGAGCAGCGCATTGCGGGTGCCGACGTCGACCGGCACGTTGCCCGCGACGACCGTGATCGCGGCGACCCGTACGTCCGGCGAGCGCAACGCCATGATCAGCGCGACGGCGTCGTCGGACGCGCAGTCGGTGTCGATCAGCAGCGTGCGCACGGGCGGCTCGGCGGGCTCGGTCGGTTCAGAAGGTATAGCTCAGCTTGACCCCGAACTCGCTGCGGTCGTTGCTGCGGAACACCGCGGTGTAGCCGGGCCCGTCGCCATCGAGCCGGCCGACGTCGTAGACCTTGTTGAAGATGTTCTCGCCGTAGATCGCGGCGGTCCAGGCGCTGCCTTGCGGCGCGTAGGCCACGTTGAAGCCGACGAGCGAGCGGCCTGCCATCACGTTCTGGTCGTTGTTGGCCGATTGCCCCCACTCCTTGCCTCGATAGGAGTAGTCGATGCGTGCATCGACCGTGCCGCGGCCCTCGATCACGAAGCGGGCGATCGGCGAGACGGAGACCGTCCACGTCGGTGTCAGCGCGGGCGTGTAGCCCACCTTGATGCTCGTCGAGGCGGCGGGCACCGAGGTCACGCGCGAGTGCAGGTAGCCGATGGCCGATTGCAGGCTGAACACCGGGGTGAGCTTCAGCGTGCCGTCGAGCTCGACGCCCTTGGAGACGGCTTCGGCGCTTTGAAACAGGGTGACGAAGCCGAGGGTCGGATCCGGCAAGCTGACCTGCAGCGGCAGGTCCTTGTACGTCGTGTGGAAGACCGCCAGGTTGGCCTGCAGCAGGTTGTCCAGGAAGACGCCCTTCAGGCCCGCCTCGACGTTCGTCGCCTTCGTCTGGTCGAACGACACGAAGGTGGCGGCACCGCCGAACGGCCGCGGCGGGTAGCCGCCCGCCTGGTAGCCGGTCGAGACGGTGGCGTAGGTGCTGACGCGCTTGCTGATGTCGTAGCCGAGCGAGACATCGCCGGTCAGCGCGCTCCACGACTTCGAGCGGTAGGCTCGCGTCGCGGGAGTCCAGTTGGTGAACAAGGCATCGGCGTCTTTCGCGTCGTGCGAATAGCGCAGGCCGCCGGCGAGCTTCAGGTCGTCGGTGAGCTTGTAGCCGACGTGTCCGTAGGCGGCGCTGCTCTTGGTCGTCTGGTTGATGTCGAAGAAGTTGCCCGGGCCGGTGCTGGCGCCGAAGAACCACGGGCCGGAATTGGTGTTGCCCTTCTCGCGGCCATAGTAGAGGCCGGTCACGAAGTCGAGATTGCCGTATTCGCCGTTGAGCTGCGGCTCGACCGAGATCTGACGCGCGTCGCCGTGTTCGGGGAAGGTCTCGAGCACGGCGAACACGTTGTCGTCGTCGAGCCCGCCGCGGTAGCTGCTGTAGCGCAAGCCGGTCAGCACCTTCGCGCTCAGATGCGAATCGATCGTCCAGGCGGCGGTGAGCGACCCGCCGACGCCGTTGTTGGTCTGTCGGAAGAGGTCGCGTTCGCCGGAATTGGAGTTGTCGGGGTTGCTCGCGACCTGCGCTTTCGTGATGCCGAAGCTGGCGGCGGCGGCCGGATCGTAGATGTCGATCGTGCTCGGCGACTTGCCGTTGTTGCCGCGCACGCCGTCGAGGGTGCCGAGCAGGCTGAAGTCGGGGCTGACCTTCAGCTTGGCGGCGACCCGGCCCGAATACTGGAAGATCTCGCCGATTTCTTTCGGTGCATCGACGAGCAGCGCGTTGCCGACGCCGTTGCGACGGTTCACGTCGGCACTCGCCGAGATGGCCAGCGCGTCGTTGACGGTGGTGTTGCCGTAGAGGTCGGCCTGCACGCGGCCGCGGCTGCCGAGCTTCAGGTCGACACGCTTGATCTCCTCGTCACCCGGCTGGACCGTGATGACGTTGATCGCGCCGCCGATCGAGTTCTTGCCGTAGAGCGTGCCCTGCGGCCCGCGCAGCACCTCGACGCGGGCGATGTTCGAGAGCCCGAGGTTCGCGCCCATCTGCCGACCGAGGTAGACGCCGTCGAGATAGAGGCCGACGCCCGGGTCGGTCGTGATGATGTGATCCTGAAGGCCGATGCCGCGGATGAAGATCGCCGCATGCGCCGGGTTGCCGGCGCCGAAATTGTTGATGTTGAGGTTCGGTGTGTATTTGCCGATGTCGTAGAGCGAGCCGACGTTGCGCTCGTCCATGTCCTGCGTGCTGAACACCGAGATCGCGGCCGGCGTCTGCGTCAACGTTTCCTGGCGCTTGCGCGCAGTGATCACGACGGGCTTGAACTCGGTCGAGAGCGGCGCCGACGCGGCGGCGCCCGGCGCGGCTGCGTCTTGCGCCAGCGCCGGGCCTGTCGCAAGCGCACCCGCCGCGAATGCGAAGGCCACAGCGGCATGGGCCGTGCATGTCGGCCGCGGCGACAGGATCGGCACGAGCGGCCGCTGGAGGGATCGGGTCATCATTGAAGGGCGTTCTCGAGGCAGGGTGAGGGAGACCGCCCGCGACGCAGCGCCGAGCAGCGCATCGCTGGCGACTCGTTGTGCGAACCGGGCTGTGAAGGGTGTCGGACTCCTGGCTCTGCGGCCGGGATGTCGCCAGCCTCATAGCAATGCCTGTGCCAAAACGCATCGACGCTGCCCGGCTTGAGAGAATCGCTGCAGAGGCGCCGTTGTCCGTCTTCCTCCCTACCCGCCACGATGAAACTCTCGCAAATCCTTTTCACGCAGGGCTTCGGCGCGCGCCGCGAATGCGAAGGGCTGATCCTCGGCGGCCATGTGGCGCTCGACGGTGCCGTGTGCGATGACCCGTTCGTCGACATCGATCCCGCGGGCCTCGTGTTCAGCGTGCGTGGCGAGCGCTGGCCCTATCACGCCAAGGCGCTCGTCCTGTTGCACAAGCCGGCCGGCTACGAGTGCTCGCAGAAACCCAAGCACCATCCGAGCGTGATGAGCCTGCTGCCGCCGCCCCTGCGCGTGCGCGGCCTGCAGCCGGTCGGCCGCCTCGACGAAGACACGACCGGCCTCCTGTTGATGACCGACGACGGCGCCCTCATCCACCGGCTCACGTCACCGAAGAAGCATGTGCCGAAGGTCTACGAGATCACGACCACCGACCCCGTGACCGACGCACAGGTCGACGCGCTGCGGCAC
>CAZZWY010000371.1:0-4808 GCA_964657785.1 uncultured Acetobacteraceae bacterium | reverse complement strand
CTGGACGCAAAGCACCCCGGCTGGGGAGCTTCCGGGCGCAACGGGGGGCAGGTCAACCCTACGTTGAAGCACGATCCCGACGAATTGGTGAAGATGTTCGGTGCGGAGAATGCCGAACCACTTATCGACGCGGTGTCGCGTTCGGCCGACGTCGTGTTCGAGCTTGTTCGACAGCACGGCATCGACTGCCAACCAGTTCGCGCCGGATGGCTGCAAGTGGGGTACTCGTCCAAGGCCGTGCGCACAATGCATGCCAGGGCCGCGCAGTGGGAGAGACGGGGTGTGCCGGTTCAGATGCTCGACAAGACTGCGGTTGCCGCGCGCGTCGGAAGCGAGGCTTTCGAGGGCGGTTGGCTCGATGGACGGGCAGGCACCCTGCAGCCGCTGTCGTTTGCGCGCGGCCTGGCCTTTGCGGCGCAACGTCGGGGCGCACGGATCCATGGCGAATCGGCTGTCGTAACGCTCGAGCGCGAGGGCTCCAGTTGGGTCGCCACCACAGTCAAGGGTCCGCGGGTTACGGCGGAGCAGGTGGTTCTCGCCACGAACGGTTATACGGACGGCCTGTGGCCCGGTTTGTCCAGCACCGTCTTGGCCGCCAACAGCGCCATTGTCGCGACGCAACCGCTTGGCGAGTTGGGTGCTTCGATTTTTCCCCGAGGCGAAGCCGCAGCCACTTCGCAACGTCTCTTGCTGTACTTCCGCAAGGACGAGACAGGTCGACTACTTCTCGGAGGGCGCGGGTCGCCTTTCTGAACCAATACCAGCGACGCAAATTGCGGGTCGAGGGATTCAGCGACCGCCAGGGGAGCCCTGCGATGAATCACGCTGTCGCTCCGGCGTGCCGAGGTCGTTCGCACGGCGCCTGAAGCGGGGGGTTGCGGCCGAGCGCCTTGACGCGCGTGGATACGGCGAGGTGCTTCCACTCTGAAATGTCTTCGAGGTCGGGAGCCGCATACGACCATACGACAGCCCGATCGGGAGAGTCGGCTCAAGCTTCGGATTCGCCTGGGGGTCGGCCGCGCCTTTGAACGCGTGACGCCCGACCTCATGTGCGTAGTGGCCGACGCTCAGTTCTATCGAGCCAAGGCGGGCTGACGCGATCGGGCGTGCTTGGCGGGGCAGGGCGGCGCGGTGCGAGCGGCGTGAGTTCAGGTATTCCAGGTCGCGGCGCCTGCAAGCGCGTTAGCGTTGCCTGAGACCCAACAGCGCCAGCGCGGTTGTCCTACGCAAGTGCTGTTCTAGTAGCAGAGTGGCCAGCGCGACATCTCGCGCCATCGCCGCATCGAACAGTGCTTGGTGTTCGGCACCTACGTCGCGTGCCGGGGCACTCGCATTGCTCTCTACGGCGACCGACAAGTGCCGATAGCGGGCAGTCAGATCGCGCATCAGCTCGGCAAGATTCAGCAACCACTTGGAATCACACATTGACAGCAGCGCGGTATGAAAGTCCTCGTGTGCGCGCTCCCACTGTGACTCCAGCGATCGCCCGTCTGCAGCCAGCATGGACACACGCCCCAAGCGGAAGTGGGTCGCCACCATGCGCTCTTCCCAATCGAGCGCGCCTGCCGCAATCGAACGCCGCAATGCCTCGCACTCGATGAACACCCGGGTGTCCGTGATGTCGTTGAGATCGGCCGCAGAGACCTCTGCGACTCGAAAGCCTTTCTGGTCCTCTGCGACGACAAGGCCAGTTGTAGTAAGGCGGGACAAGGCTTCCCGAAGCGGATTCGGCCCAGCGCCGTAGCGCTCTTCGAGGTCACGGATGCGTAATTTCGACCCGGGAGGAAAGCGCCCTTCGATGATGTCCGTGCGAATCCCTGCTGTTAGTGAAGACGCCATCGTCCGAGGCCGTGTGTCTAGATCGACGCCTTCGATGTGATCGCTTGTCATTGGTGAATTCTAGCGTTTCGATAAAAGTCATAATATCGAGGGTTTTCACGAATATGTGCAAAATAAAGTTTTATATAAATTATTGAAAGTCGAACAGAAGCACATCACGTGAAGCTGGCAACGTTCAAGTACCAAGGCATTCAGCACGTCGGCGCGCTGACATCGACGGGGATCGTCCCGTTCCCCGGCAAGGTCGCATGTGACCTGGATGGTCTGCTAGCGATGGGTCTCAGTCCGGCCACTTTGCGTTCACTGTTGGCTGACGGAGGCTCGCCGTTGGATCCGGCGGAGGTGGTGTTCATGCCCCCTGTGCTTCGCCCGGGGAAGATCGTATGCGTCGGCCTGAACTATGCGGACCACACCAAAGAGAGCAAGTACGAGCAACCCGCCTACCCGACGCTTTTTCCGCGCTTTGTCAGCAGCCTGGCCGCTCACGATCAGCCCATCATCCGGCCGTTGGTGAGCGACAGCTTGGACTTCGAAGGGGAACTCGCAGTTGTCATGGCCTCTGGCGGCCGGCACATCCCGCTTGGCGACGCTCTCGCACACGTCTTTGGCTACTCGATCTTCAACGATGGCTCGGTACGGGAGTACCAGTTCAAGTCGCCGCAGTGGACGGTAGGCAAGAACTTCGACCAGACCGGAGCCTTCGGCCCGTATGTGGTCACGGCTGATGAACTGCCCGCCGGCGCCAAGGGCTTGAAGCTGGAAACCCGCCTGAACGGCGAGGTGGTTCAGTCGGCCGACACCTCGGACATGATCCACGACGTGGCCACGTTGATCTCCATCATCAGTGAGGCCATCACGCTCGAAGCAGGCGACGTGATCGTCGCCGGCACACCGTCAGGCATTGGCTGGGCACGCGAGCCCAAGCTACTGATGCGCCACGGTGATGTCTGCGAAGTGTCGATCGAAGGCATCGGCAAGTTGGTCAACCTGATCGAAGACGAACCCGAATCGGCTCGCACCAGGAACTGAGCGTCGTCCTATCGAAGAATACCGGAGACAAACGAATGCGCACCATCGAAATTCCTGTCCTCATCGTCGGCGCCGGTCCATCCGGCTTGGCCGCGACGGCGCTGCTGGCTACCGCCGGCATCCGCAGCCTGACCGTGACGCGCTATACCGGTACGGCCAACTCGCCACGTGCGCACATCACGAACCAGCGCACAGTCGAAGTGTTTCGTGACCTCGGCATCGAGGACCGCCTGCGCTCGATTGCCACTCCGGCCGCACTGATGAGCAACAACGTTTGGGCCACCAGTTTTGCCGGCACCGAGATCGCTCGCCTGCAGACCTGGGGCACTTCGCCAGAGCGCCGCGCCGACTACGAGCTCGCCAGTCCGTCGGAGATGTGCAACGCACCGCAGCACCTGCTCGAGCCCGTGTTGCTGACGGCAGCGCGGGAGCGCGGCGCAGAGTTCATGTTCAGCACCGAGTTGATCGGGATCTCGCAAGACGCCGATGGTGTTACTGCACAGGTGCAGGACCGTTCCAGCGGTGAGCGCATTTCCATTCGCGCCCAATTCGTGATCGGCGCCGATGGTGGCAACAGCATTGTCGGCGCGCAATGCGGCTTCGAGTACGACGGCCAGATGGGTTTGGCTGCTGCGGCGAACTGCTGGCTCGAAGTCGACCTGAGCAAGTACACCGCCCACCGCCCAGGCGTGCTGTACTGGATGACTCAGCCGGGCAACAACTATTGGGTCGGCAGCGGCACCTGGATTTGCGTGCGCCCCTGGACCGAGTGGGTGCTCCTGTTCATGTACGACCCGACACAAGGCGAGCCCGACCTCAGCGACGAAGCCGTGATCGCGCGAGCCCGTGCCACCATCGGCGACGACACGCTGCCGATTCGCGTGAAGTCGGCGAACCAATGGAAGATCAACCACATGGCGGCGCGCCAAATGGGCCGGGGCCGCGTCTTCATCGCCGGCGATGCCGCGCACCGTCATCCCCCGGCCAATGGCCTTGGGACCAACACCTCCATCCAAGACAGCTTCAACCTCGCCTGGAAGCTCGCGATGGTCTTGAAGGGACAGGCTGGCCCCGGCTTGCTCGACACCTATTCAGCCGAGCGCCAGCCGGTCGCTCGACGGGTGGTCGACCGCGCGATGAAGTCCGTTCAGGATATGCTGCCGATCTCCAACGCATTGGGCTTCACACCGGGCCAGAACGAGGCCGAAGGCTGGGCCAATGTCGACGAGCTGTTCAGTGACAGCACCCAGGGCCAGCAGCGGCGGGCCGCGCTCGATGACGCGGTGGCTTTGCAGAACTACCAGTTCAACTGCCACGGCATCGAATTGGGGCAGGTGTACGCTTCGAGCGCCGTGATCGACGACGGAATCGAGCCTGCACCGCCCGCGCGCGACGCCGAGCTGTACTACCAGCCGAGCACGCGGCCCGGCGCCAGCCTGCCGCACGCCTGGCTGCAGCAGGGACTTGCATGCGTGTCCACTCTCGACCTCGTGGGCCGCGGCGAGTGGACCTTGCTGATCAGCCCAGGCGGCGATGCGTGGCGTCTCGCGGCTTTAGCTGCGGCCGAGACATTGGGCTTGCCGCTCGCCGTGCGAAGTGTCGGCGGTCCGAAGGAAGACGCGCAGGACGTCTATGGCCGCTGGCGCCAACTGCGCGAAATCACCGACGCGGGCTGCCTGCTGGTGCGGCCCGACCGTCACATCGCCTGGCGCCAGATGACGCTGCAGGCCGACCCGGAAGCGGCATTGCTGCGGGCGCTGCGCTCGGTGCTGTCGCTTCCACGTTAACGCTGCACTCAAACCGGGAGACGTGGATGTCGTACAACCATGCGGGCGCATCGCGTTACGGCGTGCATTCCATTGATCACTTTGCGCTGAACTTGCCGTCACTGCCCGAGGCTGAGGCCTTCTTCAAGGCTTTGGAGGACGGCCTCAGCGGTG
>CAZZWY010000370.1:0-4816 GCA_964657785.1 uncultured Acetobacteraceae bacterium | reverse complement strand
GCCGCTGGTCGAGGCGCTGCAGCAGCGCATCGTGCGCGGCGAGCAAAGCCTCGTCAAGAGCTTCCTGATCGGCGGCGTGCTGGTGGCACTGCTGATCGGCATCGCGCTCCTGTCGTTCGTGTGGACGCCCTACCCCGCCGCCGACCTCGACATCCCGGCCAAGCTGCAGCCGCCGTCGCCTGCCCACTGGCTCGGCACCGACAGCCTCGGGCGCGACGTCGCCTCGCTGCTGCTCGTCGGGGCGCGCAACTCGATCGCGGTCGGCGTCGTCGCGGTCGGCATCGGGATGGGCCTGGGCGTCGTGCTCGGGTTGCTGGCCGCGGCGCGGCGAGGGGGTGTCGAGGAACTCGTGATGCGCTTCTCCGATGTCGCGTTCGCGTTCCCGGCCCTGCTCTCGGCGCTGCTGCTGACCGCCCTCTACGGCCCCGGGCTCATCACCTCGATCGCCGCGATCGGCCTCTTCAACGTGCCGGTCTTCACGCGCATCACCCGCGCCGCGGCAGCCAGCGTCTGGTCGCGCGAATTCGTGCTCGCGGCGCGGGCCTGCGGCAAGGGAAGCTTCCGCATCACCCTCGAACACGTGCTGCCGAACATCGCCTCGGTGCTGATCGTGCAGGCGACGATCCAGTTCGCGCTCGCGATCCTGGCCGAGGCGGCGCTGAGCTACCTCGGTCTCGGCACCCAGCCGCCGACGCCGAGCTGGGGCCGGATGCTCAACGAGGCGCAGGCGATGATGTATCAGACGTGGCTGCTCGCGGTCTGGCCGGGCCTCGCGATCGTGCTCTCGGTGCTCGGACTGAACCTGATGGGCGACGGCCTGCGGGATCTGCTCGACCCGCGGCTGGCGAGGCAGCGCTGATGGACGAGTCGCTGCTGCAGGTCGCGGGCCTCGAAGTCAGTGTCGACACCGCGCGCGGCCCGGCGCGGGCGTTGCGCGGCATCGACTTCGGACTGGCGCGCGGCGAGACGCTTGGCGTGATCGGCGAGAGCGGCTGCGGCAAGTCGATGACGGCGCTCGCGCTGATGGGCCTCCTGCCCGAGCGCGCCCGCGTCGCCGGCAGCATCCTCCTCGCCGGCCAGGAACTCGTCGGCCTGCCCGACCGCGCGATGTGCCGGCTCCGCGGCGACCGCATTGGCATGGTGTTCCAGGAGCCGATGACGGCGCTGAACCCGCTGCAGACGATCAGCGCGCAGATCGCGGAGCCGCTGCGCCTGCACCGCGGCACCGGCGCTGCGGCAGCGCGCAGCGAGGCGCTGCGCCTGCTCGACCGGGTGCGCATGCCGAACGCCGCGCAGCGCCTCGACGCCTACCCGCACCAGCTCTCCGGCGGCCAGCGCCAGCGCGTGACGATCGCGATCGCGCTCGCCTGCGGGCCGGACCTGCTGATCGCCGACGAGCCGACGACCGCGCTCGACGTGACGATTCAGGGCGAGATCCTCGACCTGATCGGCGAGCTCGTCGCGGAAAGCGGGATGGCGCTGCTGCTGATCAGCCACGACCTCGGCGTGATGGCGCGCAGCGTGCAGCGGCTGCTCGTGATGTACGGCGGCAGCATCGTCGAATCGGGGCCGACGGCCGAGGTGTTCGGGCGCCTGGCGCACCCCTACACGCGCGGCCTCTTCAGCGCCCGGCCGCGGCTCGGCGCGGCGCGGGTGAACGGTCGCAAACCACGGCTCGCGACGATCCCCGGGCGCGTGCCGGAGCTGGTCGACCTGCCCGACGGCTGCCCGTTCGCCGACCGCTGCCCGTGGGTCATCGAGGCCTGCCGACAGGCGTTGCCGCCGCCGATCGACGTCGGTCCAGGCCACACCGCGCGCTGCATCCGGCTCGAGGCGGTCGCGGCCTCGGGAGGTCACGCCCGATGAGCGCATTGCTGGAGGTCCAGAACCTCGTCAAGGACTACCGGCTGCCACGCGCGCGCCTCTTCAGCGCCGCGCCGCTGGTGCCGGCGCTGCGCGGCGTCAGCTTCGCGCTGCTGGCGGGGCAGAGCCTCGGCATCGTCGGCGAATCGGGGTCGGGCAAGTCGACGCTCGCGCGCCAGGTGATGGCCCTCGAGCCGCCGACCTCGGGCACGGTGCGCCTGCTCGGCCGCGACCTGAACACACTCGGCGCGGCCGAGCTGACGGCCGCGCGGCGCGACTTCCAGATGGTGTTCCAGGACCCGTACGGCTCGCTCGACCCGCGCCAGCGCATCGGCCGCGTGGTCGCCGAGCCGCTGCTGATGCGGGGCGACGCGACCACGCGGCAGCGCGTCGCGGAGGCGCTCGAGGCGGTCGGCCTGCGGGCGAGCGACACCTCGAAGTACCCGCACGAATTCTCCGGCGGCCAGCGCCAGCGCATCGCGATCGCCCGCGCGCTCATCACGCGGCCGAAGCTGATCGTCGCCGACGAGCCGGTGAGCGCGCTCGACGTCTCGGTGCAGGCCCAGGTGCTGAACCTGCTCGCCGACCTGCAGCAGGACTTCGGCGTGACCTACCTCTTCATCAGCCATGACCTCGCAGTCGTCGACCACGTCTGCGACGAGGTGGCGGTGATGTACGCCGGCCGCATCGTCGAGCAGGGTTCGCCCGACGTGCTGTTCCGCGCCGCCGGCCACCCGTACACCCGGGCCCTGCTCGCGGCGCTGCCGCAGGCGCCGGGGGGGACTCACGCGGCGAAGTCCGCTAGAGTCGACGCGACGCTGGCCACCGCCGCCGTGAGGCCGACCGCCTGTGCCTACGCTTCGCGCTGCCCGCACCGGCAGCCGCGCTGCATCGCCGAGACGCCGGCGCTGCGACCGGTCGGCCGGCTGCACCTCGCGGCCTGTCACTACGCCGAGTCGGTGATGAGCCTACATTCCGTGTCAGGAGAGAGTCGATGAAGTTGCCCCTTCGGATGGTCGCGGTCGCGGTCGTCACCGCGCTGGTCGCCGCCGCGAGCCCTGCACAGACGCGCAAGGACAGCGTCGTGCTCGGCATGGTGCTCGAACCCGCGCCCGGACTCGACCCGACGACCGCGTCGGCCGCGGCGATCGGCGAAGTCGTCCACTACAACATCCTCGAGGGCCTGACCAAGATCGGCATGGACGGCAAGGTGACGCCGCTGCTCGCCGAGAGCTGGAGCGTCGACCCGGACGGCAAGAGCTACACCTTCCACCTGCGCAAGGGCGTGAAGTTCCACGACGGCGAAGCCTTCGACGCCTCCGACGTCAAGTTCAGCTTTGAGCGCGCGAGCGCTGCCGGCTCGACCAACAAGGCGAAGAAGGCGGTCTTCGACAACATCAGCCGCATCGACACGCCCGATCCCTACACCGTGATCGTCGTCCTGAACCAGCCCGACGGCAACTTCCTGTTCCGCATGGGCGAGAACACCGCCGTGATCCTCGACCCGAAAAGCGCGGCGACGACCGCGACCAAGCCGGTCGGCACCGGCCCCTACCGCATCGAGAGCTGGGCCAAGGGCTCGTCGATCACGCTGGTGAAGGACGACGGCTACCGCAACGCGGCGGCGGTGAAGATCAGGAAGGTGACGATCCGCTTCATCAACGATCCGTCGGCGCAGGTCTCGGCACTGCTTGCCGGCGACGTCGACGCCATTCCGCGCATGCAGGCGATCGGCAGCATCAAGCAGCTGCAGAGCGACGGGCGCTTCAGCCTCGTCATCGGCGGCACCGAGGGCAAGACCATCGTCTCGATCAACAACAAGAGAAAGCCCTTCGACGACGTGCGCGTGCGCCGGGCGCTCGCCGCCGCGATCGACCGAAAGGCGGTCATCGACGGCTCGGCCGAAGGCTACGGCAAGCCGATCGGCAGCCACATGGTGCCGACCGACGCCGGCTACGTCGACCTGACCGGCGCGAATCCCTACGACCCGGAGAAGGCGAAAGCGCTGCTCAAAGAAGCCGGCGCCGCCCTGCCGTTGAACGTGACGCTCTCGCTGCCGCCACCCGAATACGCTCGCAAGGGCGGCGAGATCGTCGCCGCTCAGCTCGCGAAGGTCGGCGTGATCGCGAAGATCGAGAACGTCGAGTGGGCGCAGTGGCTCTCCGGCCCGTTCAAGGGCAACTTCGACCTGACCGTGATCAGCCACGTCGAGCCGCTCGACTTCGACCGCTACGCCGACCCGGCCTACTACTGGGGCTACGATTCGAAGACGTTCCGGGACCTCTTCGCGAAGTACAACGGCAGCGCCGACGAGAAGACGCGGACCAAGCTGCTCGGCGACATCCAGCGCCAGCTCGCGACCGATGCCGTCAACGTCTACCTCTACCAGCTGCCGCAGATCGCGGTCGGCAAGAAGCAGCTGAAGGGCGTGTGGAGCAGCTCGCCGGTGTTCGCGAACGACCTGGCGGCGTTGGCGTGGCAGTAAGACATCCCGGGCCGTCCGAACCGGCTTCGGCCCGAAGGGTGCCCGCATGAATCCGCTGCACGGTCTGAGCGCGGTCGACTTGCTGGCCGGCTTCCGTGCAAAGGCGCTGTCGCCGGTCGAGGTGACGCGCGCGGTGCTCGCGAACATCGCCGCCTGGGAGCCGCACCTGCACGCGACCTACGCGCTCGACGCCGAGGCCGCGCTCGCGCAGGCCGCCGCCTCCGAGGCGCGCTGGGCGAACGGCGCGCCGCAGGGCCCGCTCGACGGCGTACCGACGATGATCAAGGAAAACATCGCGACGCGCGGCGTGCCGGTGCCGCTCGGGAGCGCGGCGACGCTGCTCGCGCCGGCGGAACGCGACGCGCCGCCGGCCGCGCGCCTGCGCGAGGCCGGCGCGGTGATCCTCGGCAAGACGACGATGCCCGACCAGGGGATGCTGTCGTCGGGCCTCTCGAGTTTCCACCCGCT
>CAZZWY010000369.1:0-4823 GCA_964657785.1 uncultured Acetobacteraceae bacterium | reverse complement strand
AGAACCACCTGGCCGCTGATCCGCGGGCTTTCCAGCGCCGCCGTCCTGAGCAGGCCCGAGAGCCCCGCCGACACGGCCTGCTCGGGGCGGTCCTCCAGGACGATCTGGAGCAGTGCCCGGTCTTGCCCGCCCGCCTCGAGCAGCGTTCGCAGCTGCCCGAAGATCGCCAACGCCTGGTGGGCGTAGCGGGCCGCGATCGTCGCGTCGGGGGGAGACGCCAGCACTCGGCAGTGGCTGGCCGGCAGCTGCGCTTCGAGCTGTTCAGGGTCGATGCCGGGCAGATCGCAGAGGACGACATGGTGCTGCTCGAACGCCGGCCCGGTCGCCGCGCCGGTAGCCTCGACCTCACGCCACACCGGCGCCGCCAGCAGGGTGGCGCTCGCCCGGGCCGCGTCACGCACGCCGGCGCTCGCCTGGCCGGTCGCACGCGAGGCGAACCCACGCATCTGCACGCAGACCCGCCCATCGCCGTCGCAGACGTCGATGTCCAGCTGGGTGACCGGGGCCGACGCACCGTGGCCGGGCACGAAACGAACCCAGGCGAGCATGTCCGTCGTGCAGGGCGCGAGGATGTGCATCGCGTCGAGCGCGAACGGCAGGCGAGCCTGCGTCGCCTCGCCCGGCGCGGTGTCGACGAGCCCGATCGCAGCCTGCACCGCGGCATCCATCAGGCTCGGATGCAGCAGGTAGTGCGTGAGGTTCGCCTCGACGGCCTTCGGCAGGCGCAGCCGCGCCAGCAGTTGCCCGTCGCCGAGCGAGAGGTCGACGATGGCGCGATGCGCGGGGCCGTAGTCGAGCCCCATGCGCGCATAGGCCGCGTACACATCGTCCGCAGACATTGCGCCACGCTGCAGGCCCGCCGCGAGCCGCGCCAGATCCAGCGGCGGCGCTTCGGTAGGCGCTGCGACGACCGCGAGCCCCTGGCAATGGACAGTGTCGCTGCCGTCGCGCTCGCTGACGATCTCGAAGCTGAACTCGCCCTCGGCGCCGGCGGAGAGCCGGGTCTCCACCTGCCGTGGCTCGCTCACGACGAGCGGCTGCGTCCAGGCGACGTTGCGCAGCTGCGGCATCGCCGCCTCCGGCCAGTGCGGCAAGGCGTCGGCGATCGCGGACCGGGCCATCTCGAGATAGGCGACGCCCGGCAGCACCTTGGCAGGAGCGCCGCTGCCGAGGCGCACGCGGTGATCCGCGAGGAAGAACTCCGCGCCGGAGAAGGTCGATCGATAGCGCTGGCGCGTGAAGTCCGAGGTGTTCGCATGCAGCAGCGCATGCAGCACGGCCGCACTCGCCGTCGCGCCGGAGGCACCGCTGCGCACGCGGTCGACCCAGCACCGCTCCCTGGCGAAGGGGTAGGTCGGCAGGCTGATGAAGCGCGGCTTGCGCTCGCCCCAGAGTCCGCTCCAGTCGATGTCCAGGCCTTGGGCCCACAGCTCGAGCAGCCGCGTGAGCTTCCTGCCCGCCATCCATTTGCCCAGGGCCTCCTGCAGATCGGCATCGTCGCCGAAGAGGGCGAGCACCTCGTTGCCGCGGCTGGCCTGCCCCCGGTGGCAACCTTCGAGGTCCTGCTCGCCGTCGATATGCGCCTGCAGCCGCTCGGCCAGCTGTTCGACCGATTCCACGATCAGGCCGATGCGCTCCTGCATCGCTTCGCGGCCCGCCTGCAACGTCCAGGCCACGGCCTGCAGGTCGACGCCGCCCTCGTGTGCTCGCAGGAAGGCGAGCAGATCGCGAATCTTCTGTTCCAGCTGCTCGGGCGTGCGGGCCGACAGCAGAATCGCATGCGGCGTGCGGACGTCCTCGAACCCGGTCAGCCGCGCGCCGTCGGCCGGCACGTATTCCTCGATCACCAGATGCGCGTTCGATCCGCCCGCCCCGAACGAGGAGATACCGGCGATGCGCGGCAGCCGCTCGTCGCCGATCTCGGGCTGTTCCCAGGTGCGCAACGCCTGGTTGACGACGAAGGGCGTGCTGTCGAAGTCGATGTGCGGGTTCAATGCGGCCGAGTGCAGGGACGGCACGACCATCCGGTGCTTCATCTGCAGCAGCACCTTGGTCAGCCCGGCGATGCCCGCCGCCGATTCGGCGTGGCCGATGTTCGACTTCGCGGAGCCGATCAGGCAAAAGCCGCGTTCCGGGGTGTGGCGGCGATAGACCTGCGTCAGCGCCGCGATCTCGATCGGGTCGCCGAGCCGGGTGCCGGTACCGTGAGCCTCGACGTAGCTGACATGGCGCGGATCGACCTCGGCTTCCTTCAGCGCCTGGGCGATCACGCTCGCCTGCGCCTGCGGATTGGGCACCGAGTAACCGTTCGTCTTGCCGCCATGATTGAGCGCGCCGCCCTTGATCACGCCCCAGATGGGGTTGCCGTCGCGCTGCGCCTGCGACAGGCGCTTCAGGACCACCGCGCCGACGCCCTCGGCCGGGATGTAGCCGTCGCCACCTTCGCCGAAACTCTGACAGCGGCCGTCGCTCGCGATGAATTGCCCGGCGCTGAGCAGCAGGTACTTGTTCGGATGAATCGTGACGTTGACGCCGCCGGCGATCGCGACGTCGGTGCGCCCTTGCCTGAGGTCCTGGCAGGCGAGCTGGATGGCGGTGAGCGACGACGAGCACATCGTGTCCACCGCGAGGCTCGGGCCGTGCAGGTCGAGGAAGTACGACACCCGGTTGGCGATGCTGGCGTAGCTCGACGGCGTCACGGAGCGGTTGCCGAGCAGGCTCGCTTCGGCGCCGAACATCTGGTACTCGCCATACATCACGCCGACGTACACGCCGACCTGGCCGGACGGGTCGGCCCCGCGCGGCCCGTGGAGGCTGGCGCGCGTGTAGCCGGCGTCCTCCAGCGCCATCCAGGCGTGCTGCAGGAAGAGCCGCTCCTGCGGATCGATGCGTTCGGCATCCGCCGGCGGGATGTTGAAGAACAGGGCATCGAATTCGTCGACGCCGTCGATGAAGCCGCCCCACTTGCTGTAGTGGTGTCCGGGGCGGGACCGGTCGTCGCTGAAGTAGTCGCGCCAGTCCCAGCGATCGGCCGGAACTTCGACGATGCAATCCTTGCCGTCCCGCAGATTGCGCCAGTATTCGTCGACGTCGCGGGCACCCGGGTAGCGGCCGCTGAGACCGACGATGGCGATCGGCTCGGCGAGCCTGGCGGCCTGCGCCTCGGCGGCCTCGGCCGGTGCGACGGCGGCGAAGCGGCGGCGCGGCGCCGCGCTGCGGCCGGCGGATGGAGCCGGCACGAGCGCGTGGACCGCCTTGGGTTCGCCCGCCGGCGCTGGGGCGGCCACCCGACGATCCGTCGACGCATCCCGGGCGAACAGCGTCGCCAGGCGGGCCGCATGCGAGCCGATGAAGTACTGCGCCAACTCGTCGAGCGTCTGGTATTCGAAGAACAGCGTCTTCGGCAACGAGCCGAAGATCTTCTCCAGCTCGTGGGTCAGGTCCATCGTCATGATGGAATTGATGCCGTACTTCTCCAGCGGCGCGGCGGCATCGATCCGGTTCGCGGGCAACTTGAGCAGCGCGGAGAGCCGCTTCTTCAAGAATTGGCGCGTGCGGTTCCGCAGGTCGGACGGGTCCACCGGCGCCGGCTCGGCATCGCTCGTCTGCGGTGCCGTCGGCAGGTCCGCCTCGGCGGCGTCGGCCGCGAACAGGTGCTCGCGCAACGTCGGCAGATCGCCTTCGACGACCTGGAGCTGGTCGTGCGGCAGCGCGAGGCTGCGGTGGAACGCCTGCAGGCCGGGGAGCGTCCGCAGCGCGGTCAGTCCGGTGCGGCGCCGGACCTGCTCGAGGAGGGCCGCGTCGACGCGCATGCCGCCTTCCTGCCACAAGGGCCAGTCGATCGCGCGCGTCCGGCCCCGGCGCAGGCCCCGCGACACGAGCTGGTTGCGGTACGTGGCGAAGCGATCCATGAAGCCGTTCGCCGCCGCATAGTCCGCCTGTCCGGGGTTGCCCGTCACCGCCGCGCCGGCGGAGAAGAGCACCATGAAATCCAGCGCGAGGTGCTGGCTGGCCTCGTCGAGATGGAACGTGCCGGCGACCTTGGGCTCGAGCACGTCCCGGAATTCCTCCACCGTCTTCGCGAGGATGAAGGCGTCGCGGATCATGCCGGCCGCGTGCAGGATGCCGTCGAGGCGCTGGTGCTCCCCGACGATCGCGGCGATCACCTGCCGCACCTGCACAGCGTCGGCGACGTCCATCGGCCGGTACTCGACCGCGCCTCGGCGCGAGACCAGCGACTTCAGGATCGCGTCCTTTTCCGGCGTCAAGGCGGAACGCCCGGTCACGATCACTTTCGCGCCGCGCGCCTTCTCGAGGATCTCCCTCGCGAACAGCACGCCGAGGCCTCCGAGACCGCCGGTGACGAGGTAGACGCCCCCGTCCCTGAAGGCGATGTCCGGGTCGGCGTCGCCGGCATCGAGTTCGTTCCACGTCAGGACTTCGCGGGCGGCGGGCCGGTGCCGGACGACCGTCTCGTGCGTCCGCGTCATGTCGCCGCGCAGCAGCTGTGCCAGGGCCTCGGCGGGCCGGGGGCTCGCGACGATGATCTGGCCGGCGAAGGCGGGGTTCTCGGCCGCTGCGGTCTTGAGCAGGCCGGACAGCCCCAGGACCAGGGCGTCCGCCTCGGTATCCGGCACGACCAGCTGCAACAGCGAGCGCTGGCGTGCTGCGTCGCGGAGGAGGCTCTTGATGCGCTCGAAGCAGGCCGACGCCACCTGCTGGTAGCGCTGCGCCGGATCCCGGTGCGCGTCGTCAGGCAGGGGCAGGCAGTCCGCGTCCTGCATCGCTGCCCGTGCGGCGCCATAAACGAGCCCGTCCGCCGC
>CAZZWY010000368.1:0-4832 GCA_964657785.1 uncultured Acetobacteraceae bacterium | reverse complement strand
CGCCGAGAGCGCTCGAGACGCGCGCGAAGATCGACAACGTCATCACCTTCGACATGGGGGGCACGAGTTCAGACGTCTGCCTGGTCCAAGGAGGCAAGCCCACGTTGGCCTCCGAAACGGAAATCGACGGTCTTCCGGTGCGCACGCCCGTGTTGGACATCGTCACTGTGGGTGCCGGCGGCGGCAGCATCGTCTGGATCGACGACGGCGGCATGTTGCGAGTCGGGCCAGAGAGCGCTGGGGCGAGCCCGGGCCCGGCCTGCTACGGCCGAGGCGGCGCCCGCCCGACCATCACCGATGCGCACGTCGTCCTCGGAACGGTACGGCCCGAGGCCTTCCTCGGCGGACAGATGCGCATCGACGTGGACCAGGCTCACCGGGCTTTCCAAACTGTTGCCGCGCATTTCGGAATTTCCGTAGAGACCGCAGCGCACAACGCCGTCAGGCTGGCCAACGCCAACATCGTTCGAGCAATTCAGTTGGTCTCTACGCAGCGTGGACGTGACCCCCGCGACTACGTGCTGGTGCCGTTCGGCGGTGCAGGCCCGATGCAGGCAGCGCAAATTGCGGAAGAACTGGGGATCCGCACCGTGGTGGCACCCCCGAACCCCGGAGTCACCTCTGCCTACGGACTGCTGGCCTCGGACTTCATCAAATACGAAACCGTCACCGACCGTGCGCTGATCGACGATTCCACCTGCGACCGCCTTCGCGAGCGCCTCGCCGCGATGCGTGCCGACCTCGAGCAGCAGTTTCGCGGCATGGGGTTCGGCGGCAGCTTGGTGTTCAGCTACGCGGTCGAAATGCGCTTCTTCGGGCAAGCTTTCGAAGTGCCCATCGATCTGGACGACGAGGTCCTTGCCGGACTCGGGCGCAAAGAACTCGAGGCGCGCTTCATCGAAGCGCACGAGCGCATCTACTTCCACGCAGACAAGAGCGGTCGCCCGGTCGAGATGGTCGCGCTTCGCGCCGGGGCGACCCTCCCGACCGGATTCGTGCCGGCGGTGTCGTCCACCGCTTCACCGTCCGCCGCGCGCGAGGTGGCGGAAGACAAGCCTTTGTACGACGGCGTGCAGTGGGCACCTTGCCGACGGCGGACAGTGGCCTCGCTCGCGAGCGAACCGAATGGCGTATCCGGACCCGCGGTCCTTGAGGACTACACCACCACGGTCGTCGTGCCGGCGGGCTGGAGCGCAAGCGTCGACGCTCGTTCCAACTTGATTCTCGTCAACGGAGTTTGAACATGTCGGTCAGCCCTTTCGACAACGCAATCATCAGTCAGAGCATCCTCGCCGCCGGGCGCGAGATGGGTATCAAGCTGATACGTTCTGCCTACTCCACCATCTTGCGCGAGGCGAGCGACGGCTCTGCGGCGATCGCTAACCGCCACGGCGACATCGTCGCGCAGGCCGAACTGATTCCGATCCAACTCGGGCCCATCGGCATCACGCTGAAGAAGTGCCTTGAGCGCTATCCGGCGAGCACCATCACGCCGGACGACTTCTTGATCACCAACGATCCCTACTCGGGCGGGCAGCACCTTCCGGACGTCTATATCTTCTGCCCGATTTTTCACGAGCAGGAATTGGTCGGCTTCTCGGCCTGCGTGGCCCACCAGATCGACTTTGGCGGCGGCGCGCCCGGTCTCGACCCCGGCGCTTCGGACATCTATCAGGAAGGCCTGCGCCTTCCGCCGACCCGCTGGTCGGTCTCGCACGACTGGAACGGCGGTCCGTTTGAGCAGCTGGTGCGCGCGAACATCCGCGTGCCCGACTTGACCATCGGCGACATGAACGCGATGTTCGCGGCCAACGCCATCGCGGCCGCGCGTCTCGTCCAGCTTTGCGACAAATACGGCCGTGAAGAGGTGTGCGACGTGATGGCCGAGATGGTCAACTATTCGGAGCGGCGCTTCCGCGCGGCAGTCGCATTGGTGCCCGATGGGACTTATATCGGCGAAGACAAAATCGACGACGATGGCATTACCGACGAGCCGCTGCTGATTAAAGTGAAAGTCACCATCGCCGGTGACCAGATTGCGATCGACTTCGCTGGAAGCAGCGCGCAGGTCAAGCGCAACCTGAACTCGCCGTTCTCGTGCACGGTCTCGGCGGCAGTCACTTGCGTGAAATCGATTCTCACGTCGCCAGACATTCCGTTCAACGACGGAATTTTGCGCGCCGTGACGGTCTCCGCCCCGTACGGATCCATCCTGAATCCGACGCCGCCGTCGCCGGTTCGAGCCCGTCTTGAGGCGAACTACCGCGTCTTCAACGCCATCATGCGGGCGCTCGCACCCATCGCACCGGACCGAGTCATCGCGACCGGCTTCGACACCCTGACGGCCGCCTGCTTCTCCCTCCAACGCAACGAGGGCTACAGCGTCTACCTGGAGGTCTTCGGAGGCGGGTACGGGGCGTCGGATCGGGGAGACGGCTGCGACGCCGTCGACTCGCCGTTGTCGAACTGCGCCAATACACCCGTCGAGGCCCTCGACATGGAGTACGACTTCTTCCGGTTGGAGCGTTACGAGCTCGAGCCCGACTCGTTCGGTCAAGGCAAGTACCGGGGCGGCGCCGGCTTCAGCCGCCAATATCGGGTGCTTCGTGACGGCGTCTCGTTCGCCATCTATGCAGACCGGCATCGCTACGCACCCCGGGGCGTCTTCGGTGGCGAGGACGGCGGACTCGGCTACTGCGAAGTCACGCGCAGCGGCGTCACCGAGCGTCTCGCGTCCAAGTCGATCCTGACCTTGTCGAAGGGCGACCACGTCAAGATTTTTATGGGCGGTGGGGGCGGATACGGTGATCCCCGAGAGCGCTCTGCCGCCTTGATCGAGGCGGACCTGAGCGACGGAATGTCGCTGGCCGCCTAGTCGTTTACGCACCAATCAACAAAGAGGTAACTCATGACTGCAAATCTCACGAATGGTCTGAAGTTTACTGCGCTGGCGCTCGCGGTGGCCGCCTTTACCGGCTCGGCGCGAGCCGAGATTTCGGACGGCGTCGTTCGCATCGGTCTGCTCACCGACATGAGCGGAGCCTTTTCCCAGTTCTCGGGGCAGGGGTCTGTGGTGGCGGCACAGATGGCCATCGATGACTGCATGGCCAACGAGTGCAAGGGACTCAAGATCGAGTTGCTGACCGCGGATCACCAAAACAAGACGGACATTGCGCTGAGCAAGGCCCGGGAGTGGGCCGATATCAACAAGGTCGACGCCTACGCGGACATGGTGAATTCTGCCGTGGCCGTGGCCATGCAGAACCTGGCGGTGCAAAAGGACAAGGTCGCCCTCTTCGCTGGTGGCCCGGTTCGCTTGACGAACGAGGACTGCCAGCCCGAGCACTCGGTGCAGTGGATGTGGGACACCTATTCGCAGACGACCGCAGCGGTCAAGGGCCTCGCCAAGCCGGGTCAGTCCTGGTACTTCGTAACGGTCGACTACGCCTACGGGACCTCCGCCGCCGCAGAAGCCCGCAAGCAGCTCGAAGCCGTAGGCGCAAAGGTGATCGGCGAAGCCAAGCATCCGCTCAACAGCAGCGACATGTCCTCGCAGATCATCGCCGCGCAGCAGTCCAAGGCGCAGATCGTCGCCTTCGTCAACTCCGGAGCGGATTCGTCGAACGCTATCAAGACGGCAAAGGACTTTCAGCTCGGAAATGGGCAGATGCTCGCCGCCTTCTTCCCGACCGTCTACGAGATCAAAGGTCTCGGACTTGATCAGGCCAAGGGCCTTCGCTTCCCGGAGAGCTTCTATTGGGACGTCGACGAAGGAACGCGGCGCTTCAGCAAACGCTTCATGGACATCTACAAGAAGGGACCGCCTTCGTTGACCCACGCCGGCGTGTACTCGTCCGTCTATCACTATCTGAAGGCGGTGGCGGCGTCGAAGTCGGACGACGCGCGAACGGTACTCAAGAAGATGCACGAACTTCCCATCAAGGACGAAGTGGTGCGCAACGCCAAGCTTCGTGCCGACGGTCGGATGATCCATGACTACTACTATTTTCGCGTGAAGACTTCGCAGGAATCGAAGGGTCCTTGGGACCTTTACTCCATCGAGAAAACGCTGCCCGGCGACGAGGTCTTCCTGCCGCAGCAGGAGAGTCAGTGCCGGGTCTTCAAGACCTCGGCCCGCTGAACGCCGAGCACACACGAAGCAGACCGGCATGGATCGCGATTCCGAGCACATTCTCGTCACGCAGCGGCTGAGCAAAACCTTCTCCGGCTTCACCGCGGTGGACGGGGTCGACCTGCGCGTGCGAAGAGGCGAGATCCATGCGTTGATCGGGCCGAACGGTGCCGGCAAGACAATCTTCGAAACCGCCGAATACGGCCCTTCGGCAATGCCGGTGCGTTGGTGATCGTCCTGCTCGAGACCAAACTCGGAGAGATCGGCGCGTGGGTCGGTGACGTCACCGGTGTGGCTTGGTTCCGCACCCTTGCCGACTCCGTGGGCGTCACAACCGGTTTGCTGTTCATCGTCGTCGTGCTCTTCATGCGCGACGGCCTCGCGGGCGCTTTCGGCGGACTCGTCAGACAGGCATCCCGGTTCTCTTCGGGCGTCGTGTCGGGGAATGCGAAGGCGGAACTCGATTGAACGGGCATTCAAACTCGATCCGGCGGCGCCCATCCGCAGTCAACTTCCCTTTGGGCCGCTACAGCGATCGCGGCTCCGGCGACTCCGGCTCTCACCGATTCGTATCGCGTCGACGTGCTTGTCGTCGGAGGCGGCTACACGGGGCTGTCGACCGCCCTGCACCTGGCCGAGCGCGGGATCCGGCCGGTGGTGCTGGAGGCCCGCGAGGTCGGCTTCGGCGGCTCCGGGCGTA
>CAZZWY010000367.1:0-4839 GCA_964657785.1 uncultured Acetobacteraceae bacterium | reverse complement strand
GGCGTTGGTCTCGGGCTCGGGAACGAGCGCGGCGGTGAACGCCGCGCCGAGGAGCGCATGGGCGGCAGCGGTCGGGTGCTCGTCGTCCCAGAACAGCGAGGCCGCCGGATCGGCGCATCCGTTCTGGCACTCCGAGGTGACGTCGGTGAGCCCCATGAAGCTGCCGTTGGTGCGGACATCGGTAACGACGGTCGTGACGAAGCCGTACACGTCGAAGAGCTTGACGTCGAACTCCGGATGGGCGGCGTCGAAGCTTGCGAGGCTCGTGGCCAACAGCGTGTCGAACTGACCCGACAGGAAGCTCGCCGCACCGGCGGCAGCGGATCCTGCGGCGAGCGCTCGAGGGGTCAGGCCGAGGTTGGGCACGTTGGGCACGAAGAAATGCGTCGCACCGTCAGCCGCGAGATTGGCGATCGCCGTTTCGATGTTGCCGATGACACGTGCCCACTGCGTGCCCCCCGCATTGGCGAGCACCTGCGGTTGGCTGAAGTCGTTGGAGCCGGCCCAGACGACGTAGAGCGCATTGGGATCGGCTTGCGCGCCGCCGAGGCCCAACTGGAAGAGCTGGGTCTGGCGCAGCAAGCCCGTGCCGTTGAGCTGATCGGCGTTGTTGTCGCTCGGTGGCGAGGTCGGGGTGTTCGGAAACGGGCTGACACCGGTCCGCGCGCCGCCGAAGGCGAAATCGTGGCTGAGCGAGAGCGGCCTGCCCGTCAGGTCGAGCGTCAGGGTTTCGACGGCCACCGCGCCGTTCGAGAACCGGCCCGTCGCATACGCAGGCGGCGCCGGAAACGTACCGCCGGTCGCCGCGTAGACCCGACCGATGTCGGAGAGACTGTCGCCGAACACGTAGACGTCGCTGTAAGCCGCCGCGGCGGGCGCAGACAAGGCGCAGCCCAGGGCGACGGCTGACAGGACGGAGGCGACGCGGGGCAAAAGGGTCGTCAAGACAGGGCTCCTTAAGGGGTCCGCGAGGAATCGAGATCCCGACTCACGGTACCCGGGGTGGCTCCCGCGGTCAACCGAATTCGACGCCGATCAGAGCGTGCAACTGCGCAGGCCGAAGAAGCCCTGGTCGTGCGCCGGCAGCGCGTAGTGCCGGTATTTGGCGCTGCGCAGGCGCCCACGGGTGGCGAAGGAAGCGCCCCGCAACACCTTGTGAGAGCCGAACGCCGGCTCGGAGAGGCGGCGGTCCGGGCCGGCCTCGAAACCGGGATACGGATGAAAGGTCGAGGCCGTCCATTCCCAGACCTCGCCCCAGCGGAAGCCGCGCCTCGCGGCCTGATGCGCCGCCGCCTCCCATTCCACTTCGGTCGGCAGGCGACGCCCGGCCCATCGGCACCAGGCGTCGGCCTCGAACCAGCTCAGGTGCACCGCCGGCTGGGTCATCGGGACGCGCGCCAGACGGCCGAGCCGCCGCTGCAGCACGCCCTGGCGCATCTGGTCGACGTGACGCGGCGTGCGCCGCGCCTCGGCCTGCACCCAGGCCCAGCCGGCACCGCTCCAGTGAGCCGGGTCGTCGTAACCGCCGTCCTCGACGAATTCGCAATACTGGGCCCAGTTGACCGGCTGTGCGTCGATCTCGAACTCCGGCACGGCGACCTCGTGCGCCCATTTTTCGTTGTCGGCGACGAACCCGCCTGCCGGCAGGCCGAGCGACCAGCGCGTCGCCGGCTGAAAGAGCGGCGCACGTGGCGGCACGGTCACGGGCCGGGGCAGCAAGCCGGCGTCGAAGCCGATTTCCTGCGAGAGGGTCGCGAGCGTCTCCGCGACGCGGTCTTCGTGGAACAGCGACAACCGGTAGAAGTAGAGCGCATCCTCGTCCTCGGGTGTGAGGTGCAGCAGGTCGAGGGTGGTCTCGAGCGTGTCGACCAGGTACTGGCGCAAGGTCTGCAGATCGGGCAAGGCGAGCAGCCAGCGCGCCGCCGGACCGGTGCTGGACGGGTCGAAGTACAGATCGGCCCCCGGCAGCACCGAGGCGAGCCGCGGAAGCGCCGCATCGCAGCGTTCGCCCCGCTGCCGCTGAACGTTGCGGGCGATCCAGGATTCCTGGTACCAGCCGACGTGGCCGATCGTCCAGAGCAGCGGGTCGAACCCCGGCATGCGATGGAGCGACTCGGGAAGCCTCAGATCCTCTCCGCCGAGAGCATCCGAGAAGGCGCTGACCCAGCGCAGCGTGTGGTTGCGCGCATCCATGAGCGCGAGGGACAGCGGCTCCTTGCCGGCGGCTCGCATGCGCAGGGCGTCCACCGTCACGATTTCGATATCCAACTGGACCCCCCTTTGGAAGCCTCGACGGCAGCGTCGACGGCGGCGCGGCGCGCTCCGCAGCGACCCGATGGGCACCGTCTCTCGGCCGATTCTCGCACCTCGAGATCGGCTACGATTGCTGGATGGCCGTCCAGTATCCCGGCTGCGCTGGCCCCATCCACCGCCCGTCCACTCCTGATTCCGCGTCGATGCCCGCGTCCCGTCTGATCGCCCACCTCGACATGGATGCGTTCTACGCGTCGGTCGAGCTGCTGCGTTATCCGGAACTCAAGGGCATGCCGGTCGTGATCGGTGGTGGCCGGCGCCATCAGCCCGAGCGCCGCGCCGACGGCAGCCATGTCTTCGCGCGGCTGCGCGACTATGCCGGACGCGGCGTCATCACGACCAGCACTTACGAGGCCCGCGCCCTCGGCGTCCATTCGGCGATGGGGGTGATGAAAGCCGCGGCGCTGGCGCCCGGCGCCATCCTGCTGCCGGTCGACTTCGACGAATACCGGCGCTACTCGAAACGCTTCAAGGCTGCCGTGCGCGAGGTTGCGACGGTCGTCGAGGACCGCGGCATCGACGAGATCTACGTCGATCTCAGCGACCTGCCCGGCGCCCGATACGACGGCGGGCGCGCGGCGGGGCAACGGTTGAAAGATGCGGTGTTCGAGGCGACGGGCCTCACCTGTTCGGTCGGCATCACCCCCAACAAGCTGCTCTCGAAGCTGTGCTCCGAGTTCGACAAACCGGACGGCTTGACGCTGCTCTCGCTCGACGAGATTCCGCAGCGCCTCTGGCCGCTGCCGGCCCGCAAGATCAACGGCATCGGGCCGAAGGCGAGCGAAAAGCTCGCGGGGTTCGGCCTGCACACGATCGGCGACCTCGCCGCCGCGGATGCGGGGTGGCTGGTCGAGCGCTTCGGCCGCAGCTACGGCGCCTGGCTGCACGCCGCAGCGCACGGCCGCGACGACCGCCCGGTCGTGACCTTCAGCGAGCCCAAATCGATCAGCCGGGAAACGACCTTCGATCGCAACCTGCACGCGGTGCGCGATCGGGCCGACCTCGGGACGATCTTCTCGGACCTGTGTTCGCGCCTCGCCGCCGACCTGTCGCGCAAAGGCTATGCGAGCCGGACGATCGGCATCAAGCTGCGCTTCGACGACTTCAGCATCGTCACGCGCGACCTCACGCTCGAGGCGCACACCCTGGATGCCGCCACGATCCGGCGCGCCGCCGGGGCCTGCCTGAAGCGTGTCGACCTGTCGCGTCGCCTGCGTCTGCTGGGTGTCCGGGCCGGGGCGCTTGCACCGCTTGCGGCGCTCAGCGGTGCGCCCGAGCCGGGCCCGCGCGTGCGGCGGCCCGTGCGGCGACCGCCGCGTGCCTGCGAGCCCGGCGACGGCGGCAGCCTGCCGCTGTTCACCGAAGAGCCCGACCCGTCCGCGGCGTGGCGATCGTCGGGGCGGCAGGCGTAGATGCGTCCGCTGAACGACCGAGCCGGCTGAGGCCTCAAGTCACACGCTGCAGCGCCGATACCGATGGGTCGACCCATTTCGGGGGTCGCTTCCCGAGAGAACAATGTCGACGCCCTCTTTCCGTTCCGCGTTTTGGGCCCTCGCCATCGCCGCGGCGCCGGTGCTGGCCCAGACCCCACCGCCGCCCACGCCCTCGGAGGGCCCGCTGGGTAACGCCAAACTGCTGCTCACCGGCGGCGTCAGCAGCATCGACGGCGCTGCCGGCGGCGGCCTGACCCCCTGGGCGATCGTCGGCAGCTATGCGACGGACAACCAGATCGGCGCCACCGCCTTCGTGACCCGAGCCCGGACGCAGGATTTCGGGCTGACGGCCGCCGGGGTGGCGCTCGGCATTCGGGACCATGTCGAAATTTCGCTCGCCCGGCAGGAGTTCGATGCCAGCGTGGTTGCGCCCAGCACGACGCTCCGGCTCGACATCGTCGGCCTGAAGGTCCGGCTGGCCGGCGACGCGGTGCTCGACGCCGAGAGCTGGATGCCGCAAATCGCCCTTGGCGCGGAGTACAAGCATCTCAATCCCGGGGCTGCCGTGGGCGGCGTGCTGGACTCGGTCAGCGCGCGCCGCAACGGGGTCGACTTCTACCTGAGCGCGACCAAGCTGGTGCTGTCGCAGGGCCTGCTCGTCAACGCCACCTTGCGGGCGACGCGCGCGAACCAGAACGGCCTGCTCGGTTTCGGTTCGGCGGACAAGGCGAGCTACAGCCTGATGCCGGAGCTCTCGGTCGCCTACCTGCTGCGGAAGAACGTCGCCGTCGGCGCCGAATCCCGTTTCAAGCCCAACAACCTCGCGTTCGCCGGCTCGGCCTTCCGTGAAGACGACTGGAAAGACCTGTTCGTCGCCTGGGCGCCGAACAAGCACCTGTCGCTGACGGCAGCGTATGCGGACCTCGGCAACATCGTCGGACACCCCCACCAGGGCGGCGCGTACGTGTCGGCGCAGCTCGGCTACTGACCGGGTTCGAGGGCAGGCAGGCGCCGGCGGGTATCGGGGGAAGACCGTCCTCGAACAGGGAAAACGATTGCGAGCGGCCCCGGCAGGCATCCCTTAGAGTGCGGG
>CAZZWY010000366.1:0-4852 GCA_964657785.1 uncultured Acetobacteraceae bacterium | reverse complement strand
GAGCAGTTCGTCGAGCCGCGGGTCGGCGAACGCCGGGCGCCTCGATGCAAGCGCCTCGGGAGTCAACTCGATGAGGCGCCGCAGGCAACGCCGGTCTTCGTCGCCGACCATGCCGCCGTAGAGCGCTTCGTCGACGTCGTCCGCCGGCGGCCCCGGCGGACGCTCGTACACCGCCGGCCAGAGGCCCGCGAGCGTCGGCGCGCAGCGCGCGGCGGACTCGGCGTGGCGCAGGCTCTTGTCGAGGTCGATGCCCCAGCGTGTTGCCCGCTCGGCACCCAGGATCTTCAGTTGAGCGATCACCACCGGTGACTTGTTCAGATGGAGCGTCTTGATCGGCAGCCGGGTCGTGCCTTCGGGCAGGTCCTCGGTGCGGCTGAAGAGGCGGGCCCGGATCGTCGCGGCGTCGAGCGTCGAGAGTTCGGCCGGGTCGTGCGCCAGGTCCCAGACGATCACTTCGTTGCGGTTGGTCGGATGCGGTGCCAGTGGCCAGACCAGCGCCAGGCAGCCCCGCTCGGTGCCGTACATCCCCGAGACGTGCAGGAAGGGCCGGCCGGCACCGATTTCCCTGGCCACTTCGTCCTTGCGTCTGAGCTTCAAACAGAAGTCCCAGAGACGCGGCTGACGCGTCCTGACCAGCCGGGCGAGCGCGATCGTCGCCCTGACATCCGACAGCGCGTCGTGCGCCGCTTCGTGCGCGAGCCCGTTGGCCTGCGTCAGGTGTTCGAGCCGGAACGAGGGACGGCCGTCTTCGTGCAGCGGCCACTCGATGCCGTCGGGACGCAGGGCCCACGCGACCCGGACGACGTCGAGCAGGTCCCAGCGACCGCACTCGTTCTGCCATTCGCGGGCGTAGGGATCGCGCAGGCAACGCCACAGCAGGTGACGCGTGACCTCGTCGTCGAAGCGGATCGAGTTGTAGCCGACGCCGATGGTGCCGGGGCGGCCGAGCTGCGCCTCGATCGCTGCGGCGAAGGCGTGCTCCGGCATGCCGCGGGCGAGGCAGGTCTGCGGCAGGATGCCGGTCAGCAGGCACGATTCCGGGTCGGGCAGGTAATCGGGCGCGGGCTGGCAATACACCATCAGCGGCTCCTCGATCTCGTTCAGCTCGGCATCGGTGCGCACCCCGGCAAACTGCGCGGGCCGGTCGCGGCGGGGCAGCCGGCCGAAGGTTTCGTAGTCGTGCCAGTAGAAGGTCGTCGCGGTCATGCGCGGAAATCTAACAGGCGCTTCGGGCCGCAACGTCGTTCGTATATGCTGGGTCAGGTCGGGCGCGGGGGGCGCCTCGCCGAGGAGACGGCTGCCGCATGACACGTGTTTTCAATTTCAGCGCCGGTCCGGCGGTGTTGCCGGAGACGGTGCTGCGCACCGCCGCCGAGGAGATGCTCGACTGGCACGGCTCGGGCATGTCGGTGATGGAGATGAGCCATCGCGGCAAGGAGTTCATCGCCATCCATGCCGAGGCGGAGTCGCTGCTGCGCCAGCTGCTGAAGATTCCGCCGCACTACAAGGTGCTTTTCCTCCAGGGCGGAGCGATCGGCCAGAACGCGCTGGTGCCGATGAACCTGCTGCGAGGCAGAACGAGTGCCGACTACGTCGACACCGGCGAGTGGTCGAAGAGGTCGATGAAGGAAGCGGCGCACTACTGCCGCGTCAACCTCGTCGCGAGCAGCGCGGCGAGCGGCTACACCCGCGTGCCGGCGTTCGACGAGTGGCGCCTCGACGCGGAGGCCGCCTATGTGCACCTCTGCGCCAACGAGACGATCGGCGGCGTCGAATACCACTGGACGCCGGACACCGGCGAGGTGCCGCTCGTGGCGGACATGTCGTCCAACATCCTCTCGCGCCCGATCGACGTGAGCCGCTACGGCCTCATCTACGCCGGCGCGCAGAAAAACATCGGCCCTGCCGGACTCACGATCGTGATCGTGCGCGACGACCTCATCGGCGGCGCGCTGCCGACCACGCCGTCGGCCTTCGACTATGCGCAGCAGGCCGCCGCCGACTCGATGCTCAACACGCCGCCCACCTATGCGATCTACATGGCCGGCCTGGTCTTCAACTGGATCGTCGGCCAAGGCGGCCTGGGGGCGGTCGAAGCCCACAACCGAAAGAAGGCGGCGCTGCTGTACGACTTCCTCGACGCGACGCCGTTCTATTCGAGCCCGGTCGCGGTCGCCGACCGGTCGCTGATGAACGTGCCGTTCAAGCTCGCCGATCCGTCGCTCGACGCCACCTTCTTGGCGGGCGCAGAGGCCCGGGGACTGCTGCAGCTGAAGGGCCACCGCTCGGTCGGCGGCATGCGCGCGTCGATCTACAACGCGATGTCGCTCGAGGGCGTCCAGGCGCTCGTCGCCTACCTGGCGGAGTTCGCGGCGCGGCGCGGGTGAGCCCATTGCGCGTCGCAGCGGCGTGACTTCGCGGCTGGTCGCGTCCGGCGCGGTGCCAGACGGTCCGCGCCTGCTCGCGCCGGTGCCTGACACTATGATCGACTCGCCCCCTCAGAACGTAGAGATCATTCCATGCCCGAGCCGTTGACGAAACCCCCTGCCCGTCGTGCTGCGTCCCCCGCGCACCCCTTCGCGAAGACGCGCAAGACGTTCCGGACCGCCGCAGGCAAGGAAGGCGTCTTCTTCTCGCTGCCGCAGCTCGCCCGGCAGTTCCCGAACGTCGCCCGCCTGCCGGTCTCGATCCGCATCGTGCTCGAGTCGGTGCTGCGCAACTGCGACGGCCGGAAGGTCACGGCGCAGCACGTCGAGGAGCTCGCCGGGTGGCGCCCGAACGCCGAGCGATCGGCCGAGGTTCCCTTCGTCGTCGCCCGCGTGGTGCTGCAGGATTTCACCGGCGTGCCGTTGCTCGCCGACCTCGCTGCCATGCGCAACGTTGCCAAAACGATGGGCAAGAACCCGAAGACGATCGAGCCGCTGGTGCCGGTCGATCTGGTGGTCGATCACTCGGTCATGATCGACTACTACGGCACGAGCAAGTCGCTCGACCTCAACATGAAGCTCGAGTTCCAGCGCAACCGGGAACGCTACGAGTTCATGAAGTGGGGCATGCAGGCGTTCGACACGTTCGGCGTCGTGCCGCCGGGCTTCGGCATCGTCCACCAGGTCAACCTCGAGTACCTCGCCCGCGGCGTCCACAAGGCCCGCGACCCGGTGACCCGAGAGACCGTCTACTACCCCGACTCGCTCGTCGGCACCGACAGCCACACGACGATGATCAACGGCATCGGCGTCGTCGGCTGGGGCGTCGGCGGGATCGAGGCGGAAGCCGGCATGCTCGGCCAGCCGGTCTACTTCCTGACACCGGATGTGGTCGGGTTCGAGTTCACCGGGCGCCTGCGCGAGGGCGTCACCGCGACCGACCTGGTCCTCACCGTGACCGAAATCCTGCGGCGCGAGAAGGTCGTCGGCAAGTTCGTGGAATTCTTCGGCGAAGGCGCCGCGAGCCTCGCCGTGCCCGACCGTGCGACGCTCGGCAACATGGCGCCCGAATACGGCGCGACCATGGGCTTCTTCCCGGTCGACGACAAGACGATCGAGTACTTTCGCGGCACCGGCCGGACGAAGGCCGAGATCGACGCCTTCGAGTCCTACTTTCGGGCCCAGAAGCTCTTCGGCGTGCCGCGCGCCGGCGAGGTCGACTACACCCAGGTCGTGACGCTTGACCTCGGCACGGTGACGCCAAGCCTGTCGGGGCCGAAGCGCCCGCAGGACCGGATCGATCTCGGCCAGGTGAAGGCGCAGTTCGAATCGCTGTTCTCGAAGCCGCCTGCCGAGAACGGCTTCAATCAGCCGGCCGAACAGCTGCACACGCGGCACCACGTCCGCGCGGACTCGGCACGTGCCGAAGCGGCCGCAGCGCCGTCGATGGCGCAGCACCCTTTCGTGCCGCCGGGCGCCGGTCGCGAACTCATGGAGATGAGCGGCAATCGGCCGACACTCGCCTCCGCGCATTCGGAGGCGCGCCCGGCCTTGAAGAAGGCGCCCGACCGCACGATCGGCAACGGCGACGTGCTGATCGCGGCGATCACCTCCTGCACCAATACCTCGAACCCGAGCGTGATGATCGCGGCAGGCCTGCTCGCGAAAAAAGCGGTCGAGGCCGGGCTCAAGGTGCAGCCGCACATCAAGACTTCGCTGGCCCCAGGCTCACGCGTCGTCACCGAGTACCTCACCAAGACCGGTCTGCTGCCCTACCTCGAGAAGCTCGGTTTCGACGTCGCCGCCTACGGCTGCACGACCTGCATCGGCAACGCCGGCGACCTCACCCCGGAGATCAACGAAGCGATCACGAAGAGCGACTTGGTGTGCGCCGCCGTGCTCTCGGGCAACCGCAATTTCGAGGCGCGCATCCACCCGAACCTGAAGGCCAATTTCCTGGCGAGCCCGCCGCTGGTCGTCGCCTATGCGATCGCCGGAACCGTCATGAAGGATCTGATGACCGAGCCGGTCGGCAAGGGACGCGGCGGGCGCGACGTCTACCTCGGCGACATCTGGCCCACCAGTGCCGAGATCTATGCCCTCGTGAAGCACGCGATGAACGGCCCCTCGGTGCGCAGGAACTACGAAAAGGTGAAGTCCGAGCCGGGCAAGCTATGGGGGCGCATCGACGGCGTGACGGGCCAGGTGTACAGCTGGCCGACGTCGACCTATATCGCCGAGCCGCCGTTCTTCCAGGACTTCACGATGGAGCCGAAACCGGTCGCCGCGGGAATTCAAGGCGCTCGCGCGATGGCGCTCTTCGGCGACTCCATCACCACCGACCATATCTCGCCGGCCGGCTCGATCAAGGAAACCTCGCCGGCCGGGATCTGGCTCAAGGCACACGGCGTGATGCGCGCCGATTT
>CAZZWY010000365.1:0-4857 GCA_964657785.1 uncultured Acetobacteraceae bacterium | reverse complement strand
GTCACATACACCGCATCACCGACCCGGAGGTCCCCCGCGACCGTCGTCTCGCCATAGACGCCGAGGTTCTGATCGGCGTGTTTCACCACCGTGCGCAGCATCGTCCTGTCGGCCGCCAGGCCGGGCTGCGCACGGGTGATGGCGCCGCAACGGGGAGTGGTGTCGACGCAGGCGAGGCCAGCGTCGCCCAGCATGACCCGGCGCCCGATCCAGTCCTGCTCGACCGGGCCGTGCGAGTCGCCGGTATCGACCAGCACGTTGGGACGAAAGCGCCGGGGCTGCCAATCCGCGACCGGGTTGATCGTCTTCAGCCAGGCGAGGCTGCCCGTGGTCAGCAGGTGGAACTGGGTCACCAGGAAGAAGCTGCCCGGCGCCACCACGAAGTCGGCGGCAGCGCTCGGAAAATGGTCGAGGATGCCGGGCAGCGGCTCGCCCGCCTCGCGCTCGAAGGTGGCCCGCAGTTCGGTCATCCAAGTGAGGTCGTCGGCCTTGTGACGGCGGTAGAACTCGAGGTCGGTCGCCGGACGCAGCGCTTCGATCGTCGAGGCATGGCCGATCAGCCCCGAGACGCGCTCGTGCGCCGCCGCGTCCGCACCGCCCATCACGCTGCCGTCGGGAAAGGTGATCTCGACGCCGCCCGGCGCCGCCGGATCGACGCGCGCCGAACACAGCAACAGCTCGGGCCGGAACTTGCAGCTCTGGATCTCGCGACGCGCGCTGTCGCGCACCGCCCAGATCCGGTCGCCGAAAAGGCCGCTCGCGCCGAGTCGACCGGCCTGCAGGCTCTCGCCGGCCATGCCCTTGACGGGGTAGCGCCAGATCTCGCGAACTTCGCCCACCTTCTTCTTCATCGCCTCGCCTCCGTTCGAGCATGTCAGGCTCGATTTCAGGGCAGCACTCGGCGTCTGGCGATACGTCAGATGACGGAGCGCAGTGGCGGCGATGGCCCGAACGAGGGCGCGATCGCCGCGCTGTCGCGACGTCTGGGGCAGCGGGTCACGCTGCCGCGCGGGCCTCTTCGCCGGCAAAAGTCCGTTGCCTTGACAGCATGGTGGACGTCTGTTCCGACGGCATGGGCAAGTCGAGGAAGAAGCCCTGGAACTCGTCGCAGCAGATCAGGCGCAGGAAGTCCGCCTGAGCCTTCGTCTCCACGCCTTGGGCAACGACGGTCAGGCTCAGCGCCCGACCCATCGCGATGATGGCCTCGGTCAGCACGTTGCTCTCGTCGACGTTGGCGATGTCGCGGATGAAGGAGCGATCGATCTTGATCGTGTCGAGGGGACATCTTTGCAGCGTGGCGAGCGACGCGTAGCCGACGCCGAAATCGTCGATCGCGATGCGGATGCCCATGGCCTTGAGGTCGGCCAGGATCGGGAGGCTCTTGCCGACGTCGCGCATCAGAAGGCTCTCGGTGATTTCCAGCTCCAGCAGGCACGCGTCCATGCCGGTCGCCGCGAGTATCGCGGCCAGGTCCCGCACCAGGCCTTCGTCGAAGAACTGCGACGCCGTCAGGTTGATGGCCATGCTGAGCGGCGGCAGGCCCTGCGCCTGCCAGGCCATGTTCTGCAGGCACGCGGTCTTGAGCACCCATCTCCCGATCGGCACGATCAGGCCGGATTCTTCCGCGAGCGGGATGAATTGCATCGGGGCAACCGTGCCGAGATCCGGATGCTGCCAGCGAAGCAAGGCCTCCATGCCGGTGATCCGGCCGCTCAGGATCTCGCGCTTGGCCTGATAGTGAAGCTCGAATTCGCCGCGCTCCAGGGCCTGTCGCATGCCCGACTCCAGCTTGAGGCGTTCGAGCGTGTGGGCGTTCAGCGCCTCGGAATACAGGCGGAAATTGTTCTTGCCTTCTTCCTTGGCCTGGTACATCGCGATGTCGGCATTCTTGGTCAGCGTCTGCTCGTCCCGGCCGTCCCGCGGGAAGGTGCTGATTCCGATGCTCGCGGTGACGCGGAACTCCTGGCCGAGCAGGATGAACGGACGGGCCACGGCGGCCAGGATCTTCTTCGCCACGGCAGGAACGTGCGACTCGTCGGCCACGTCCGGCAGCAGCGCGACGAACTCGTCGCCGCCCAGCCGGGCGACCGTGTCGCTGTCGCGCAGGCAGGCCTTGAGCCGCTCGGCGACTTGCTGCAGCAGCTGATCGCCTGCCTCGTGGCCGAGGGTGTCGTTGATCTGCTTGAAGCGGTCCAGGTCGAGGAACATCACCGCCAGCTGCTTCTCGCAGCGCTGCGCATGATGGATGCTCTGCGCCAACTGCTTGCTGAACAGGCTGCGATTCGGCAGCGATGTCAGGCCGTCATGATAGGCGAGGTACTCGATGCGTGAGGCGTGGGCGAGTTGCTCCTCGACGGCCCGCAGGCGGCTCGTCGCCAACTGGCGGCTCATGCGACTCAGCACGACGGCGATCAGGATCAGCACGAGGCTGCCGGCGATGGCGCGCCCGAGATAGGCGTGCACGCTCTTTCGCATCGCCGCCAGCTGTTCGTCTGCCGACAGCCCGACGAGCACGGCGATCGGGAATTCGGAAAGTTGCCTCGCGCTCGTGTAGCGCGGCACGCCGTCCCAGGCGTTGACAGAGAGCAACGCCTCGCGGCCCGCCTGGTCCGGCGCCGGCACCATCGCGGCGTAGTCGATCGTGTCGCCCGCAGAGACATCTTCGCCCGTGCGACGCGCGAGAAACACGCCGTCGATGCCCACGATGCCGAGCACGCCCCGCTCGCCGAGTCGGGACGCCTCGTAGCCGCTGACGAAAAAGGCGGTGTCGACGGCGATCGTCACGACGCCGGCGAACCTGCCGTCGTGCGTCACGAGCCGGCGGCTGAAATGCAGCTTGCCCTCACCGGCACGCTGGCCGTGCACCGGCCGCCCGATCGACAAGTCATCGACTCGGGTCGGCAACTGGAAGTAGTCCGGATCGGCGCTCCTGGCGGCGGCAGACGGCTTGGTGCTCGCGACGATGCGGCCTGCGCTGTCGGTGATGCCGACGACGAACAACAATGCCGGCGGCAACAGTGACTTGCCCTTCAGCTCTTGCAGCACCGCCGGCCTGCCGTCGAGCTCGTAAGCGTATTTGACGAGCTTGAGCGTGAGATCGATTTCTCGCAGCGCGCGCAATACCTGCGCTTCATACGTCGCGGCCAGTTCGTCGCTCGAGGCCACCGCGGTATGGTCGGCGGCCCTGCGTTCGACTTCGATCAGGTACAGGGTCGTCGCCCAGATGCCAGCCAGCATCAGGATTGCGATCGCCGGAAACAGCACCGCAGGCTCGGCGACCCGCGCCAGGACGCGCCGAAGCTTGGCTGCAGCGCCCGTCGCGACGAGACCTGCACGGGCCTTCGCAGCGCCGAGCGTCTTCCAATTCATTCCAGTCTCCAGGCAGCGCCCCCGAAGGAAGCCTTCCGCGTCTGTCGCCGCGGATCGGGGTCTTCACGGCTGCTGAAGGCATTTCGGCATGGCGGTCCGGAACATGAGCGGCCGGGCACGCACCGGCACCCACCGGGCGCGCCGTTCACTCGACGATCGAGAGAACCTTGACGCTCGCATCCACGGCAGATTTCTCGATGTAACCCACGGCCCTCGGGTCAGCCGCCACGGCCTTCTTGACCGCGGACAAATCGGCGACCTCTTTCGGCGATTGCGCCCTGCCGGAGAAGACAAGACGGGACCAGGCCGCCTTCACCTGCGCCGGTTCGCGACCCGTCGCCTTCTTGTAGAACTCCGCCCGCAGCGGCGAGGAATCGTCCAGGTCGACCGGCGCATGGGCCTGGTCCTTGCCGAGAAAGATGTCGGCGACCTGGTTCTTCGTCAACGGCGAGGCCGAAAGATTGCCGATGACGACCAAGTCAGCCGAGTACGCACTCGCCGCGGCCGCCATACCGAGAACAAGCGGGACCGCGAGGCGCAGTGCGTTCGTTCGTTGTTTCATACGGCCTTCAGAACGTGAAGTCGAGCGCGAGGCTGAACGCGGTCACGATCCTGGTCACCGCCGCTCGGGGGCCGGGGCCGGGGCCGGGAGTCGGCAGCGGTACCAAGGGCGTCGTGAAGCTGGCGCCCGCGGTGCCGCTCGTGTCGATCCGGTCGATCTGGAACTTCAGGTCGGCCGACTTGAAGGCGTCCCAGCGGAGCCCGAGCGCGGTGGTGTGCTGCGTCCCGGTGAGGTGGAACGGCGACGCAGCGACCGTTGGTGCGGTCCGGCTGACGATGAGGTACGGCAGCACCGGGCCGAAGCGGTAGCCGCCCATCGCATACCACCCGTTGGAATCGACCACGGCGCCCCGTCCGCTGGAACGGCGCTGCACGCGTTCGGCCTGGACGAAGATGTCGTCATGGTCGACGGTGAAGCCGTAGCCGGTGAACGAATACCGATCGGTCTCCGAGTTGAACGCGGGCACCATGACCTTCGTCTTGATCCGTCCGGCCCGCAGTGTCACCCAATCGACGTCGATCTGCAGGTTCAGGCCACGCAGATCGTCGCCGGTCGCATCGACGCCCAGCAGCCTGAACTGCGTCTTGCCGGCGAGCCCGGTCACGCTCACCGCGACCGCACCGAACGCTCGGCGGTACGTGATGTCGCCGCCGTCGAAGTTGTGGAACACGTTGAGCGCGTACACCTCGTTCGGCGGTCGCACCCAGTTGTTCGCATAGCCGATGTTGCGCGAATCGGAGACGAGGAAGGCCGGCGTGGCCATCCGGCCACCGCGGATCGACAGGTCGTCGAGCGGTTTGACGCGAGCGTACGCCCATTCGATCCTGGCCTTGAAGCCGAGGTCCTCGCGCTTGGCGCTCAAGACCTGGACCGTGCCCGACAGCCAGTCCGTCGCCTTGCCGTCGAGCTGCACGCCGAGGTTGCTG
>CAZZWY010000364.1:0-4887 GCA_964657785.1 uncultured Acetobacteraceae bacterium | reverse complement strand
CTGCTGAGCTTCCGGCTCAACGACAACAAGCTCATGCGCGCCGGCGATCTGGCCTTCTTCGACAAGGTGCAGACGAAATTCGCCGACCTGAACGGGGACGAGCTGCGCGCGGCGGGCGTGCGCATCGTGCCGCCGGCCGTCGCCCGCCGCGGCGCCTTCATCGGCAAGAACGCGGTGCTGATGCCGAGCTACGTCAACATCGGCGCCTATGTCGACGAAGGCACGATGGTCGACACCTGGGCGACGGTCGGCTCGTGCGCCCAGATCGGGAAGAACGTGCACCTCTCGGGCGGCGTCGGCATCGGCGGCGTGCTCGAGCCGCTGCAGGCGAACCCGACCATCATCGAGGACAACTGCTTCATCGGCGCGCGCTCCGAAGTCGTCGAAGGCGTGATCGTCGAGGAGAACTCGGTCCTCTCGATGGGCGTCTACATCAGCCAGAGCACGAAGATCTACAACCGCATGACCGGCGAGGTGAGCTACGGCCGGGTGCCGGCCGGCTCGGTCGTCGTGAGCGGAAACCTCCCCGCAATCGACGGCAGCCACAGCCTCTACTGCGCGGTGATCGTCAAGCGGGTCACGGCCGAGACGCGGGCGAAGACGAGCATCAACGAGCTCCTGAGAAGCTGATCACGATTGCCGGCCCCCGGGTTCGCGGGGGTCGGGTGAAGCGTGGAATGATGGCCGATCGACCGGTTTGATGGGACAGGCATGAAGGCGAAATCATGAGCGGCGGCAACATGGAGCGGGTGCTGCGCCTGATGTCCGAGAAATCGGCATCCGACGTCTACCTGTCGGCGAGCTCGCCGATCCTCATCAAAATCAACGGTCAGCTGCTGCAGCTGAGCGACCAGCCGCTGACGCACACCCAGCCGCGCCAGTTGCTCGCCGAGCTGCTCACGCCGACGCAGCTCGAGGAGCTCGACGAAACCGGCGAGCTCAACGTGGCGATCGGCGTCGCCGGCGTCGGCAGCTTCCGGCTGAGCGGCTTCAAGCAGCGCGGCTCGATCGCGGCAGTGCTGCGCTGCATTCCGTTCGGGATTCCCTCGCTCGAGAGCCTCAACGTCCCGCCGATCCTCAACAACCTGATCCTCGAGAAGCGCGGGCTGATCCTGATGGTCGGTGCGACCGGCGCGGGCAAGAGCACGACGCTCGCGGCCATGCTCGAGCAGCGCAACCAGCAGCTCGCCGGCCACATCCTGACCATCGAAGACCCGATCGAGTTCCTGTTCAACAACAAGCGTTCGGTCGTGAACCAGCGGGAGGTCGGCCGCGACACGCAGTCGCTGCAGGTCGGCCTGAAGAATGCCTTGCGGCAGGCGCCGGACTGCATCCTGATCGGCGAGATCCGCGACCGCGAAACGATGACCGCAGCGATCTCCTACGCGCTCTCGGGCCACCTCGTGCTCTCGACATTGCACGCCAACAACAGCTACCACGCGCTCGGCCGGATCCTGTCGTTCTACCAGCCCGAAGCGCGCAGCGCGCTGCTCGCCGACCTGGCGGCGGGGCTGCGCTCGATCGTCTCGCAGCGACTGGTGCGGGCGACCGCCGGCGGCCGCGTGCCGGCGGTCGAGGTGATGCTGAACTCGAAGCTGATGTCCGAACTGATCGAGCGCGGCGACTTCTCGGGCGTCAAGGAGGCGATGGAGAAGTCCCTCGCCGAAGGCTCGCAGACCTTCGAGGCGGACCTGGCTCGGCTCATCAACAAGGGCACCATTTCCCGCGACGAAGGCCTCGCTTTCGCCGATTCGCCCACCAACCTCATGTGGCGCCTGCAGAACGACACCGGCCCCGCTGCCCGTCCCGCCGCCGGGAAGAAGGAAGAGGCGGACGACGAACCGACCTTCACCGACATCACGCTCGACGTGCGGCCGGACGAGATCCCGCGCTCGCCGGCGGGGTCGCTGCTCGGGTCACACCACTGAAGCACCCGCGCCGCGGACGACCGACGGTCCGCCAGCCATGACCCCGCCATGCCCCTGCATACCCTGCACCTCGCCGAAGCGCTGATCTCGCGTCGCTCCGTGACGCCGGCGGACGGCGGCTGCCAGGCCCTGATCGCCGAGCGGCTGAAGGCCCTGGACTTCGCCTGTGAGCAGCTGTCGTTCGGGCCGCCGGAGGCGCCGGTCAGCAACCTGTGGGCGGTTCGGCGCGGCAGCGACCCGGACGGCGTCCTGCTCGCCTTCGCCGGCCACACCGACGTCGTCCCGACCGGTCCCCTCGCCGAGTGGCGCAGCGACCCGTTCGTGCCGACGCACCGTGACGGCCACCTCCACGGCCGCGGCGCCGCCGACATGAAGACCTCGCTCGCGGCGATGGTCGTCGCGACCGAGGAGTTCGTCGCCAGCGCACCGGCGCACCGCGGCTCCCTGGCCTTCCTGCTCACCAGCGACGAGGAAGGTCCGGCCGTCGACGGCACGGTCAAGGTCTGCGACTGGCTGGCCGCCGCGGGACAGCGGCTCGACTACTGCATCGTCGGCGAACCGACCTCGGTCGAGACGCTCGGCGACATGATCAAGAACGGCCGGCGCGGCAGCCTGTCGGCCAGGCTCCGGGTGCGCGGCGTGCAGGGACACATCGCCTATCCGCATCTGGCCGAGAATCCGATCCACGCGCTGGCGCCGGCGCTCGCCGAACTCGTCGCGACGCGCTGGGACGACGGCAACGCCTGGTTCCCGCCGACGAGCTGGCAGGTCTCCAACATTCACGGCGGCACCGGCGCGGGCAACGTCATCCCGGGCGAGGTCGTCGTCGACTTCAATTTCCGGTTCTCGACCGAATCGACGCCAGAGGCGCTCGAGCGCCGCGTCGAGGCGGTGCTCGAGCGCCACCGGCTCACCTACGAGATCGCCTGGACGCTCGGCGGCGAACCGTTTCTGACCCCGGCCGGCGCGCTCAGCGACGCACTCGGCGCCGCGATCGAGACCCACACCGGCCGGCGGCCCGCGCTCTCGACCACCGGCGGCACCTCCGACGGCCGCTTCATCGCGAGAATATGCGCCCAGGTCGTCGAGTTCGGCCCGGTCAATGCGACCATCCACAAGATCGACGAACGGGTCGAGGTGGCGTCGCTCGAGCCGCTCAAGAACATCTATCGCGACACGCTGCTTGAATTGCTCACATGAAGCTCGTCGATCTCATCACCGCGCAAAGCGCCCGCCTCAAGTCGGCGGGCGTTTCGTTTGGACACGGCACGACGAACGCCTTCGACGAAGCGGCCTGGCTCGTGCTGTGGTCGCTCGGCATCGACTTCGAGGCGCTCGAGGCGCAAGCGCAACGCGAACTGACGGCGCAGGAGCAGGGCAAGGCCGAGGCGCTCGTCGACACCCGCATCGCCAGCCGCCGCCCCACCGCCTATCTGACCCACGAGGCCTGGCTGCAGAACGTGCCCTTCTACGTCGACGAGCGCAGCATCGTGCCGCGCTCCTTCATCGCCGAACTGCTCGCCGACGGTGAAGGCAGCGGCACGCTCGACGCCTGGTTGTCCGACACCACGCACCGCGTGCTCGACCTCTGCACCGGCAACGGCAGCCTCGCGGTGATCGCGGCGATGGCCTATCCGGAGATCGTCGTCGACGCGTCGGACGTGTCGGCCGCGGCGCTCGAGGTGGCGCGGATCAACGTCGATCGGCACGGCCTCGGCAAGCGCATCCGGCTGGTGGAGTCGAGTCTCTTCGACCATGTCAGCGGACCCTACGACCTCATCCTCTGCAACCCGCCTTACGTCAGCAGCGCCAGCATGGCCGAGCTGCCGCCCGAGTACCGCGCCGAGCCGGAGATCGCGCTCGCCGGTGGCAGCGACGGCATGGACCTGGTGCGCCGGATCCTCGCCGACGCGCCCGCCCACCTGTCGGCGAGCGGCGTGCTGGTGCTCGAGATCGGCCACGAACGCGCCCACTTCGAGCACGCGTTCCGGCGCCTCGAAGCGGCCTGGCTGGAGACGAGCGCGGGCGCCGACCAGGTGCTGCTGGTGACGCGCGACGCGCTCGCCAAGCGCCGGCCCTGAACCTTTTTCAAGATCCATCCTCATGCTCGTCATTCAACAAGTCTCGCTTCGCCGCGGCGTCAAGCTCGTGCTCAATCAGGCGAGCGTGACGCTTCAGCCCGGCGAGAAGGTCGGCCTCGTCGGTCGCAACGGCGCCGGCAAGTCGTCGCTCTTTTCGCTCCTGACGCACCGGCTGCAGAGCGACGCCGGCGACGTCGCCATGCCGCCGCGCTGGCGCATCGGCGAAGTCGCGCAGGAGATGCCCGAGACCGACGAGGGTGCGACCGAATTCGTGTTGCAAGGCGACACCCGGCTCATGGAAGCACAGGCGCAGCTCGCCCAGGCCGAGCTCGACGACGACGGCGAAGCGATGGGCGAGGCGCATCAAGCGATCAGCGAGGCCGGCGGCTTCGACGCCCGGCCGCGCGCGCAGGCGATGCTGCTCGGCCTCGGCTTCAAGTCGGCCCAGCTCGACGCGCCGGTCAACAGCTTCTCGGGTGGCTGGCGGATGCGCCTGCAGCTTGCCCGTGCGCTGATGTGCCCGGCCGACCTGATGCTGCTCGACGAGCCGACCAACCACCTGGACCTCGACGCGCTCGTCTGGCTCGAGACCTGGCTCAAGAAGTACGACGGCACGATGATCGTCATCAGCCACGACCGCGAGTTCCTCGACGCGATCACGAACGTCACCTTGCACCTCGACGAGACCAAACTCACGCGCTACACCGGCAACTACACCGCCTTCGAGGAGATGCGCGCCGAGCGCATGCTGCAGGCGCAGGCCGGCTACGAGAAGCAGCAGGAGCGCATCGCTCACCTGCAGAAGTTCATCGACCGCTTCAAGGCCAAGGCAAGCAAGGCGAAGCAGGCGCAGAGCCGCGTCAAGGCGCTCGCGCGGA